>JAAFHB010000141.1 GCA_010906965.1 Mariniphaga sp.
AATGGAAAGGTTTGCATTAAAATCCCGGCGGTATCAAATGATATTATTCCTTCTCCCATTCATTCCATCAAACTGTCTGATAATTTATTTGTTGGACGCGGTTTCTGGAATACCGACATGAAACTCAGGAAGTATTCCGTGAAAGTAATTGGTGATGGAACCCTTTTTGCCAAGCTGAGGTTGCGCTATGATTTTGAAGTTGATGAAGATCACGTTAAGAGCGATCCCCCCTATGCTGAATTCGAAATCATGTTGGCTCCGGAATGGGAGCATGTGTCGATTTTCGAGCATCACGAAATGGGCGCTGACGATTATTGGGAATTCGAATTAAGTCATGGCTGGTCGCCTTTACAGGGAATCAGTAAACAGTTTAACAATGGGCCTGGTGGCGATGGGATAATTATTGTTCCTCCCATGGACCGCCCTTTGTTACCTATTGACAATGTATGCTTTGCACCAGATCTTTATATCAATCTTATTCCGAGATGGAACCAACATTTTAAAGATGGATGGGCTTTCGCAGCTACCGATGGGTTGAATTACCTGAGTACGGCTGTGGTAAAACCGAGTCATTGGAAATGGCCGCACGACAATAATATTCAGTGTGTCGTAAAACCTGAAGGAAATTATGCCGGCATCCGTTGTTCTACATGGAGAGGTCAGCGACTCTGGTGGCTTGCCCCTTCTCTTAAACCGGTTGATACAGAATATATCCGACGAAATGTCTGGGAAAATCCTGATAAGATCAATCAGGAATATGTATTGGAATGGCCTGGAAAAACCACAAAATGGTGGAGCATTAATCCCTACGATTCAGGACAGACCAACCCGACCCATACCATCAGACAGATTGGAAAGGCAGCCTTGAAAAATGCAGGACAACCGGCAGATGAAACAACCCTCATCCGTTTTCAGACACTGATTCATCCTGATTGTTTTGGAAGCTACTGGAATTATTTCTCGCCCGAAAATCCAAATTTTTTCACCGATTACAACCTGGTTCCCATTGCTTTGGCCACTAATCTGAAAGCTCATCCGCAGTTTGAGCATTTCAGAAAACTGGCTGAGAATAAGTTTAGGGAAGATCTTTACCATTCCATCACCCTCCCGGGAGGTGCAGGACAAGAGTGTCCCGGGTACAGTCATTACGGAATGTCGCTGTGGCGTGAGTTGGTTGAAATGGGGGTAAAACACCTGAATTTTAACATGGATTTTATTCAACCCCGTTTGGAAGCATCAGAAAAATGCTATCAGCGAATGAGTTTTCCCGATGGCAAAGTAAGGCGGGGTTCACCCGTTGGAGATTCACATCCCGACAGGAACGGGGGAACAGGTATGCCACAGGTGGGAGTTGATGAAAGCATTGTAAAATCCTGGAAAACTGAGCAGTTGCCAGGATTTGGGGTGATTTTCACGAATCAACCGGGCACTGAAAAGGAAACTTACCTAAGTTTTAAAAGCGGTCCTAACCGGTGTCATTATCATGGCGATCAGTTGGCCTTTCATTATTGTGCCAACAGCAGGCCGCTGGTGGTGGATCATCATTGCAGCTATCATCCCCGGGCCGGACAGGAACATATGCACAACCGGTTGGCCTTTTTTACGGATGAGATGCCCTTCGCCAATATGGACGGCTACGAACATGTGCTTGCTTTTAAAGCAACTGATCATGTAGATATTACTGTAGGTGAAGTAGCAAGCAGACGTCTCCGGCAGGTTTTACCGCTTCCTCCTGAAGCATGGGATGCAAGATATCCTCAATTGCAATTTGATAAGCCATTGATATACAGGAGAACTGTTGTGTTTATAAAAAATGGTCATGAGGACTATTTCGTATTTCGCGATCAATATTGGTCCGACCGCCACCTTAATGCGGCTTATTGCCTTCACACCTATGGTAATCGTCCGGTAATTAAAGGGAGAATATTGGATTTCGGGACACTTTCATTGTTTTGTAATCATCCCGAATTTGAATTTAAAAACTTCGACTGGTCACACGACAATGGTGGTCATGAAGAAACTAAGGGAATTCGGCTTGAAATTTCAGGACAATTCGGGGAGATGATCACTGCAATTTATCCCGGTTCAAATCCACCTTTGATGAAACAAGTCCTTGAAGGTATTCAGGTGGGTGAGGACGAAATAATTTTCGAAGGCTCAAGACCGAATTACGGAGATGCTTCAGAGGCGGTAACGGTAAGCCGAAAAGGGAAAATAATAGCAACTTTAAACGGGAAGGATATTGATTTTGATCGTTTTCAGGGTGAAATTGGATTATTTGTCCCCGATGCCGGCTATCCTTTCGGGGAGATTCCCGAATGGCTGGCCAACCAACGAACGCCCAGGCCTGATTGGGCTAATGAACTGTAATTTATTAACTATCTATAACCGGCAATCAAAGAATATATTATGAAGACAGCATTTTTTCTGATAGCACTTTCCTTTTTTGCATTTCACTTGTTTGCTCAAACCAAACCTGCCACCGAATATTCGTTGCCAGTTGCCTGGATCAGCTACCAAAAAGTAGCTTCCTACGAACAAGATTTTGCTGACTTAAAAGCACATGGCGTTGGGTTGGTTGACATGGATGCCCGCGATGTTGCCGATGCGCGTGAAAAGCTTAAGTTAGCCCGTAAGTTTGGCATGAAATACCACATCAACCTGCCTGACATAACAGAAAGGGCTAATCTGGTGATCGAAGCAGGATTCGAGCCTGTTGATGCACTAATGATAGGTGGTGTTTATCAGGGAAAAGCCATCGACAGGCATTTGTTTCAGTTCAAAGCCGGGAAAAATACCATCATTATCGAGCCTCCGGTGTATAACAAAGCATTTGCTTACACCGAAAACGACGGGAGCACCAGCGAAGCCGGATTAGGCGACAGGATTGCTCATTATTATCCTGAAATGACCGATCCGGTGAAAGCCGAAATCGTGGTTCCCCTGAAATTATTTGATGGCAAGCAACATTTGAAAATTATCACTGCCAAAATAGTTAAAGCTCCTGCTGGGTCTAAACCCGAATTTGACAGCGTTACCCCCGATATGCCGCTAGCTTCGGAGACTAAAAACCGTATGCTTTATCAGCTTTCGTTCGACCTTTCGGGCTTGGATACCGCCTTGCTCGACCAGGTTGGTGTGGCTGTTTATTGGCCCTATCAAGGCACCAAAAAATATTGGTTGTTTGGTCGTGGAAATGTCAGTGCAGCAGCAAATAGTACGAAACAAGCTCTTCAAAAAGTAGTTCAAAAGGAGTTGGCCAAATGGATCGAAGCTAACAATGGAACTTTCCCTTCTGACGTGGTTTTGGCAGTTCGTTATGGAGATGAGTGTTTTTACATCACCGGACATTCGCAAACAAACGGATCGTCTGTAGTGAATTATCCATTGTGGGATTTCAGTGCACCAACCATTCAGGCTTTTCAAAAACATGCTGGTGCAGTCGATTATCCACGAACATGGGGTTTTCCTGAAATTTATGGCGAAATTTCTTATGGTTGGTGGATGTACAATCTGCACGAACAATTGGCCAACCTTGTTGGGTCGGTCCGGGAAGAAATAACCAAAATTGCTCCCGGGCTGAAAGTATTTCGCAACACAACAAGAATGGGCATTTTCGATTTGTCTAACAATTTGGATGGAAGCGGTCAGGAACTGCTCACTAAAAACCTTGATATTGTGCATCTCGATCCTTACCCGGTTGTAGGTGGCGAATATACAGAAGCCATTCCAAGAGATATGAGCTATTGCTCAGGGCTTGCCCGCCGATATAACAAGCCACTGGTTCCCTGGATGCAGGCGCATGTTTATGGCAAACTGCAACATGTTGCCCCCGAACAGGTTGGCCGTATGGCGCAGGAGCAATGGGAACAAGGTGTTGATGCGGTTATCTGGCTGGGTTATGGCGACACTTATCCTAAAGTCAGACCCGATAGTTGGGAGCGCGCGGCCGCATTTCACCAGAAACTCGCTGCTGGTTTGCCACCCAAGCCCAAAGCAAAATTGGCAGTCCTGCGTTCTTATAATGCGATGGCAACTACCAGTTTGTGGGAAAATGGCCTGATGCGAAATCCATCCGACTGGTTATTGCAGCAGTTTTTAGAAGTTTGGTCGGTTCAGCGAAAACAGGCATACGATGTGTTTGAGGTTGCACCAGTGCTAAACCAGGAACAAAAGGCCAATCTGGAAAAGCAATTAAAAAACTATATTTATATCATTTCAACCCTTCCATGGAAGGATGCATGGGTTTTGGATGACAGGGAAACTGAGAATACGATTGATCAGATAAAAGCCAAAGAGTGGCAACAAAAACTTGAAAAGGAGATTGATAAAAGGGGATGGTAATCTAAAATAAATGGAAATGCGAACCTATTTTAAAATTCTTTTGGCTTGTTTTCTGCCAGTTATCGGATTTGGACAGACTAATTTGAACATGAACGATTGGCTGAAAAATAATCATTGCCAGGCATCGGTGAAGATGAAACACTATGATTACAACTTCTTCAACAGACCTGAATCTCAAAAAATTGCTACAGTGGGAAATCCAGGCAAAAATCAGGAATTCAAATTTCTGGATGGCATTTGGCAAATGAATTATGAAACTGAAATTCCGGAAGACAGAAAGGATGGTTTGGACGTTGAGTTTCATTTCAAATTATTAAGTGGCTTATCACCGCAAACGAGTGTTTCTATTGATTTTACTTTCGATAATTGGTCAAAATCAAATTATGTGCTCTTACCGGCTGCTGCCTACAACGGTAACCGGTTTGAATCCCGTCGCATTCGTTATTCACCCAAATTATTGGATTCCAGAGATATCGGACCCGATAAGCCTATGATCATCTCGGATGTTCCCCGCCTCAGCATCAACGATGTTCCCTCGCGCATTCAGGAACGCTCTGGTTCCATGTCTGTTCCCGCAATTGGCTTTCAGTCTGATACAACACAATCCGGTTTTTTATTGCTCACCCATCAGGCTACGAAATTCGGAGATACCGGAATCGGAATTGAGGAATCACGTGACCGTAAAACTGCGGTCATGAGTCTGACCGTTCCGGTTGTCCGGGAAAACTATCAATATTATATTGCAGATAATCAGGCAGCTTCAAAAGATCGCGCCATTGATTTTAAAGCAGGAGATGAATTCACATTAAAATTCAGGTTGCATTCATTTCCATCTTCAAATATTCAGGGACTGTTTAATCGATTTGCCGAAGTCCGAAAAGATATGGTTGGTGACACCAAATTGCGACCAGTTATTCCTTTCTCGTCGTGTTTCGAAGTACAGCAGGAGAAATTCAACACTCAAAACTGGGAAAACGAACATGGGTACTACTCGGTAGGAATGAGGGAAAATTTTCTTCAGGATTGGCAAATAGGCTGGACCGGTGGGATGATCAGTACCTATCCACTACTCTTTGCTGGAAACGAAACGAGTAAGGCTCATGTCATCAGAAACTTCGACTGGCTTTTCCCAAATGGCATCAGTCCTTCCGGTTTTTTCTGGGATTCGGGCGAAAAAGGGACCAAATGGTACGGAGGCGATATTCGCAAACCCAACACCGTGAACTGGCATTTGGTGCGCAAAAGCGGCGACGGGCTGTATTACGTCGTCAAACAATTAATGCTGATGGAAAAGGAAAACATCGCTGTGAAGCCCAAATGGAAAGCCGGAACGCAAACTGTTGCAAATGCTTTTGTGAAACTCTGGGATAAATGGCATCAGCTCGGAAATTTTGTGGATAGCCAAACCGGAGATGTGGTCGTGGGTGGTTCTACCAGCGGGGCCATCGTTCCGGCAGCGCTGGTTTTAGCAGCCCGTTATTTCAATAATCCTGAATACCAACGGGTGGCGGAGGCTTCTGCTGAATACTATTATCAAAACTTTGTAAAAAAAGGAATTACCTGCGGCGGGCCGGGCGATGCCATGCAAAATCCCGACAGCGAATCTTCGTATGCCATGCTTGAATCGTTCATGTTGCTTTATGAATCAACGCTCGATAAGAAATGGCTCGTGAGGGCCGAAGAAATGGCCAATCAGTTTACAACGTGGGTCATGCCTTACGATTATACTTTTCCTGCCGCCTCAACCCTCGGAAAACTTGGAGTTCAAACGACCGGAACGGTAGGTGCCAATACTCAAAATAAGCATGGCGCACCGGGGATATGCACTCATTCGGGAATTGCGCTGTGGCGACTATTCCGTGCCACTGGAAAAATTCAATACCTTCAACTTCTAAAGGAGATTGCTTCCACAATGCCTCAATATTTATCACATCCACTCCATCCAATCGAAAAGATGAAAACTGGCTGGATGTCGGAAAGGGTAAGTACAACCGACTGGCTCGAAGGAATCGGAGAACTGATGTACGGTTCGACCTGGGCAGAAACTTCGCTGATGCTTTCGTACATCGAATTACCCGGTGTTTACATTCAGCCCGACAAATCGTATCTGATGGTAATTGATAACATTGATGCCCAAATCATTCAGGGTAAATCCAAATCATTGACCGTTAAGTTTACCAATCCTACCAAAGCAGATGCCAATGTAAAACTGTTTGTGGAAACATCCGATCAGGCGGTAAAACCACTTGGAGAAAACGCTTTGCTAAATTGTCAGATAATTAGCCTAAAACCTGGGGAGAGTCGACAAATGAATTTTAAAAAATCAAATTGAAATTGGTTCAAATGAGAAAAATCAAATTGATCATCCTGGTGCTGTTGATCGCAAGTGTGACCAACCTTCATGCTCAGAAAAATGTTTCCTCCATCAAAGATCCGCTGATCGTCGCAAAATTGATTGGTGATAAATTGATTCGGGAAACCCCATTCAAATACAGATTAGCGGTACAATCGAATACGCACCTATTCAATGATTTGCAATTTGTTGATTTCGGACGGACATTCGGCACCAAACAACCTGCTGTGGCATATGCCTACACGAATTTGACAGTCAATAATGATTCTGATCTGAGTATTCAGATTGCCCATAACGATGGTTGCAAAATCTGGCTGAATGGCAAAATGGTCTATGAAAAACGGGGGAAACAGCAATTAGAAATCAAATTTGAAGAACGAAGTGTTGAAATGGCTGAGGAATTTAAGGTCAGCCTGAAGAAAGGCAATAACAGTTTATTGATTAAATCTGAAACTTTTGGCAATGAATGGGTGGTATACCTTCAACCTCCAAGTTTGAAAGGGGCAGTGATCAACAGTTCATCCGATGCTCCTTCCATCGGTCTTAACGCAGTTCCTGATGTCGATTCAAAAATTTCTGAACTTACCAATTGGCTGATCATTGGACCTTTTGCCAATCCTGAAGGTAAAGGAATCGACACGTTTTACCCCATTGAGAAAGAATTAAACTTTGGTAAAATGTATGAAGGGCTTGACAGTCCGGTGACCTGGACCATCCCAAAAATTGAAGTATTGGGGGAACTGATTGATCCGCTTCCATGGGGAACCAACTACACATGGAACTATCACAATGGAGGTGTTGCCTGGGCGATGCAGCAATTATCGGAAGCTTCAGGGGAAACAAAATACAATCAATATGCTACCAATTTCTGCGATTTTCAATTAGATGGTGCTCCATTTGTCAACTACCAGGTAAAAACCCTGAGGGCTGTAAATTCTGCAAATAATGGTTTCCTTTTTTCTCCTTTGCTCGATTTTACCCTGGCTCCCGCGATTCCATTCATCTATAAACTCAGGAAGGAGCCAGCTTTTGCCAACCGCGAAGAGTACAAAACCTACATCGACCGGATGTTGAAATATGCCAAAGCAGATCAGGTGCGTTTACCAGGATCAAATATTTATACGCGTCTAACCCCGGAAAAATACACCACATGGGTTGACGATATGTTTATGGGGATTCCTTTTCTGGTCCAGGCATCGCAATATGCCAATTCTCCTGAAGAAAGAAAGTTGTTCCTTGATGATGCCGCCAATCAGGCAGTTAAGTTTAATGAGCAGGTTTGGGATCCTGAGGATAATCTGTACATGCACGCCAAATATTCCGAAAAAGCGATTAAACTCCCCCATTGGTCGAGGGCGAATGGTTGGGCCATCTGGGCCATGACAGAAGTTTTAATGGTCCTTCCCAGAAGTCATCCAAATTATAAACTAATCATAGATCACTACCGAAAACATGTCGAATCATTGGTTAAATTGCAGAATCAGAATGGATTCTGGCTTCAGGTACTTGATCGCCCCGATTCGCGCGAAGAAGTTTCGGGAACTGCTATCTTTACCATGGCCATTGCCAGAGGAATCACTAACGGTTGGCTCAACGCAAAAAAATACAAACCGATAGTTCAGAAAGGCTGGGAAGCACTGAAAACGCAGATCGAGCCCGATGGAACGGTACACAACATCTGCTATGGCACCATGTGTTCAGAAGATGTGGAGTACTATATGAATCGCCCGTTTTATGACAATGATACCCATGGCTTGTTTGCCGTTTTATTTGCCGGAATAGAAATGCAAAAAATGATGTTAAGAAAATAATCCAAAGACTTATTTCAATGATGTACAAATACATTTTAGTTATTTATTTGCTGCTGGTTTCATTAATTGGATCAGCCCAGACCAAAAATACAATCCTTTTACCGGTAAAGTTGACGGATCAGGAAATCGGGGTCATTATAAAAGAAATCAAAAACACCGATGCCAAATATGATACAGCTGTTCATCTGGTTCGCTCGGTTCAGGGAAAGCATTACCATTCAGATGTTAAAGAGGAGACCAAAGTTCATGGGACTTTGCCATCCCTGAATTACGCTTTAGCTTTGCTCGATTCCCAAAAACCGGAATACCGGGAGCGGGCGTTTGAATTATTGAGGGCGGTGATTTCATTGCAGGATCAAAATCCATCCTCCAAAACCTGTGGTGTGTGGCCCTACACGTTGGAAGAGCCGCTCGCCACCAAAAAAACGCCTGCCGACCGCAACTGGGCCGATTTCTGTGCGGTACCGATCATCAGCATTATCAATAACCACAACAATATTCTACCCGCCGACCTTAAAGAAAAAACCCGTAATGCACTTTTGCTGGCTTCGCAGGCCATTCGGAAACGCGATGTCAGACCCGATTATACCAATATCTCATTGATGGGACTTTACGTCTGCTACATGATTGCCGACATGTACAACGATATTGACTTGATGGTTTATGCACGTAAACGGCTGAAGACTTTTTACGATTGCACCTTACTGAACAAAGGATTTCTTGAATACAACAGCCCCACCTATTTTAAACTATCACTCGATGAGGTGCTGCGACTAAAGGAACATGTGATCAATAAGGAAGATCATGCAATGCTCGATTCCATTTATTCGATCGGCTGGAGCATTGTTGCCCGTCATTACCATCAGCCCACCGCTCAATGGTCGGGGCCACATGGCCGTTGTTACAGTGTTCTCCTCGCCCCTGCCACTTACAATTGGTTCTATACGTCATCAAACGGCCAAATCCATCCTGAAACTTCAGGTGATTATTCCAAAGACCGTAATCCCATCTTAAATCATCAGATACCGGCAAACCTGATTCCCTATTTTACTGCTTCCCAACTTCCACGAATGGAAGTTGACACATTTATTCGTGGCGGACAAACAATTGAATTAAATCCATTGGTGTCATATCAGGAAGGCGATAAAGGGGTAATGATCAAAACTAAAGAGATCATCGGGAAATCCTACCTGACCAAAGATTTTGTTTTGTCATCAGCAAATCAGTCTTGTTTGTGGGACCAACGCCGTCCGTTGATTGCCTATTGGGGTAGCGAACAGAAGCCTATTTCCATGCAAATCCGCTTTTTACACGATATGTACGATTATTCTTCGGCTAATATTTTCTGTTCACAGGATTCGACCAATGTTTTGGGAGCCATCAATTTCACCACCAACGGAGGTGATAAACACGTAACCATTGATGTGATCAAAGATGCAACGATCAACGCTACTGATCTTAGATTGCGGTTTGAATTCAGCGGTGATATCAGCAGTGTAAAAATTGGAAAGCCTGAAAGCAATGAACAATCTGTTTCGGGAATATCCGGAAATGTTGCTTTCCGGATCAACCTTCCTTATGCGAAATTTGACGGATTGGAAGGAAAATGGGTCATTGGCGGCGATGAAAAATCGAAATGGATCGATTTTGTAATTTATTCAGGAAACGAAATAGAGTTTAACTTCGGTGAAATTCAGGAGGCAGTGCTAGGATTTCTGTTTTCTTTAAAGGCCGGAAGTATATCCGAAGCGCCTGTCGAAGTTTCAAAATCGGGCGAAAATCTGATTCTGAAATGGAACGGCCTTTCGGTTAATGCTTTAACAAAACCGTATAAAGAGATGGTCACGCTGGTGTTGAAATAAACATTAAAACCTAAAACTATGAACAGATTACGATTTTGCATTCTGGTGCTGGCTGTCATTTTCAGCCTGAATCTTTCTGCCCGCGACTTTTTTGTTGCGACAAATGGCAGCGATCGAAACCCGGGGACTAAAGTGCAACCACTCGCCAGCCTCAATGGCGCGCGTGACCTGATCCGTCAACTAAGGAGTTTAGGAAAACTGAACGAGGAAGTCCGCGTGATGGTGGCCAATGGTTTGTATTTTATGACCGAACCGTTGCTACTGACCGATGAAGACTCGGGAAACGAAACTTTCCCGGTTATTTACCGTGCAGAAGATGGTGCCAATCCGGTATTTATTGGCGGAATTTCAATTAAAAACTGGGAGAAAGTTTCGGATAAAGTATGGAAAACTAAAATTCCGGAAGTGAGTCTTTACAGTTTCTACTTTGAACAACTTTATGTGAACGGGCAACGTGCAACCCGCGCCAAATCGCCCAATCAGGGATTTTATTTCCTGAAAGGAGTTGACGAGACAGTTGTTTCGAAAGGAAAAGGACGGGTTCCGGATATGGCAGTTCAAAGGCTAAGCGTTTTTCCGGAAGCAGCGACCAATTTTACAAAATTCTCTAAAACTGACTTTGACGATGCCGTGCTGACCCTTTATCACAAATGGGACAATACCCGAAAACGGATATCCAGTTTCGATGCCGACAGTTCGGCTGTTTTTATTGCCGGGAAAGGCATGAAACCCTGGAACAGTCTCGATAAACAAACTCGCTATACCGTTGAAAATTTCAAGGCGGCGCTCGATACCGTTGGCGAATGGTACCTCGAACGCAATGGCGATTTGTTTTACATTCCGGCAGAAGGCGAAAATCCCAACCAGATGAAAATTTACGCGCCGGTAACCGAACGATTTGTGACTTTGCAGGGAAATGAGCAAACAGGGAAAAAGGTGGAATACATCCGTTTCGAAAACCTTCGCTTTGAAGTGTCGGGCTACCGTATGCCACTTTGGGGAAATGAAGCGGCACAGGCAGCTTCGCCGGTTGAGGCTACCATCATGGCCGATTATGCCAGCAACATCAGTTTTGTGAATTGCGAAGTTTCGCAAACCGGCACAAGCGCCATCTGGTTGCGAAAAGCCTGCACCGATTGCATCATTCAGCAATGTTACCTGCACGATTTGGGCGCAGGTGGGGTTAAAATTGGCGACATCCGTATTCCTGAAAATGAAAACGAGCTCACCCAACGCATCAAAGTTGACAACAACATTATTCGCTCCGGGGGCTATGTTTTTCCTTGTGCAGTTGGTGTTATCATTTTTCAGGCTAGCGACAACACTGTTACCCACAATGAGATTGCCAATTTCCGCTATTCTGGCGTATCGGTCGGCTGGGTTTGGGGGTATTCGCACAGCCCGAGCAAACGAAATAGCATCGAATTTAACCACATTCACCACCTCGGCTGGGGCGAACTGTGCGACATGGGCGGCGTATATTGCCTTGGCGAATCGGAAGGAACTACAGTGAGTAATAACGTGATCCACCACGTGTATTCGTTTGATTACGGTGGCTGGGGATTATATACCGACGAAGGTTCAACCGGCATTTTAATGGAAAATAACCTCGTTTATGCCTGTAAAAATTCAGGCTTTCACCAACACTACGGAAAAGAAAACACCATTCGCAACAATATTTTTGCTGCCAATATCAAAGGGCAGCTTCAGGCAACAAGGGTGGAGCCAAACCTCTCGTTCACCTTCACAAACAACATCATCTGGTTCAACTCGGGCGACCTCACCGTGAATAACTGGTCGAAAATCAGCATCAACTCCGACAAAAACTGTTATTGGGACACACGCTCCAAAGATTTGAAATTTGGGAAAACTTCATTTAACGAATGGCAAAAAAGCGGAAAGGATGTTCACTCCATAGTTGCCGATCCGGGATTCATCAATCCAGCCGCATTCGATTTCCGGTTGAAAAAAGCATCGTCGCTAAAAAAGATTGGGTTTGTACCTTTCGATTACTCCAAAGCAGGTGTTTATGGAAGCGACGAATGGAAAAACCTGGCCCGGCCCGACGAAAATATTGCTCGCCAGTACGATGAAGCGGTAGCAAAAATCAAATAAAATGAAAGCTCTTTTTATTTCGTTATTGATTTTAGCAAATGGTCTTAACCATAGTTTCGGGCAAGTTGAAAAAATAAGCTACAGGAATTGGGAAAACTGCTATCGCCTCAAAAATAAAAAATGCGAAGTGATTATTGGGGTATCTTGTGGAGGAAGGGTTTTATCATTCAGCATCGCCGGAAAGAGCATAATTTATGAAAACGAAACTCAAAATGGAAGGTTGCTGAACGATTGGCAAAAAGAATGGTTCGATCCCGATGCAGGACGTTTCGATTATGGGCCTGAAAAAATTACCCAACCAATCCATTCACATAGTTGGATGGGAAAGTGGAACCCTGAAATTACCGGCAACTATTCCTTAAAACTGACCAGTATGGCAGACAGCGCGCTCGGACTGCAATCAGACCGTGAATTTGTACTGAATTCTGACTCGGCGATTTTAACGATTCATCAAACTGCAAGAAACATCAGTGATAAAAATTTGGTGCGTCACTTCTGGGGACGAACACTTTTAAAACCCAATGGCGTTTTATGGATGCCTTTGCATCCTGAAAGTCGTTTTGAAAATGGTTGGGGGCGTTTTCTCTGGAATCCCGATCGCATTAAACCAAATCCGGCAACAGATGGGCGGATTCAGATTAGCAAGAACAATTTTCGGTTCTATGCTACTGGTAAAACCATAAAAGGAGGGACTAATTCCCCCAAAGGTTGGATGGCTTATGTACTTGACAACCTTGTTTTTGTCAAACAGTTCCGCGTATATCCTGATGAAGATTATTCAGGGAGTGACCACATGACAACCATTTTTTATAGTAATGGTAAATTTGTAGAATTGGATCCTTGCAGTCCGTTTCGGGCAGAGTAATTGGTGATTTTATAGTCGTTGTCTCCATTTTTAGACAAATGGGATAACCCGTTCATCCCGCTT
>JAAFHB010000142.1 GCA_010906965.1 Mariniphaga sp.
TTGTACCAACTGCCTGTTTCTGATTGATTTGATGCGTTTATCTTCACCGACTGTGGAAAAAGATAAGCGATCCCGTCCTGCAAAACCCACTGAACATCAGTTAATTCATGCGTTCCTTTTGTTAATTTCGAAGTCTGGTTGTTTGACCTGACCATTACGTCGCTTTTCAGCAAGCATTGGTTGAGTGTGGTTGCCACCGGAAAGGGTGATTCCGAATTGATTCCGGTTCCAAGACACACATATTCCTTGTCAAAAAAGAACCATGACTTTTTGGCATCGAGCGGGTCATGCGGGCTTTTAAAGTCAAATGCAACTGCACCGTAAGTTCCGTCAGTTACAGCCCCAACAAAATTGGTTAGCCCTTTTTTCTGAATTTCCTTCTCGGATGGAAGCTCAGGCTTTTGAACGACCGTCGTTCCAGGTATTTTTTGCCAGTCGTAAACAGGTGAAATATCAAAATATTCATTGCCAGTTCTGGAGATGTAATTGGTTCCGTCACCCCGGTGATGGTTCATCAGCCCTTCGCCATTGTAAGGCATTTCCATGTTGTAGTCGCGGGTAGAGTACATTCTGACTGATGTAAAGAATCCTGGTCTTTGATAGGTGAAATGTTCGGACTGCCAGTAAAAGGTGCTGTGCACCAATGTTGGCTGAGCATCTCCATGCCTGATCATTATAATATCCTCGAGTTCTTTTTTGCGGTAACCTGAAGCTGTCAGCAATCTTTCGGGTGTTGCCGTTCCAAAAGCTCTTTGCGAATCAGGTCGGGTAATATCACGGTTCATTGCACCCGGATCAACATATTTACCGTAAATCATCATTTTGCAAATACCATCCAGGTAATAATCAGTGAGTAGCTGAAGCGATGGCGCTGAAAACTGGTACTTTGTTCCGGCGACAAAGGCCGCCCATTCTGCAAAAGCATCAGCATAACCAGTTCCATACGAGAGCGTATTGTTTACCCGGTCTTCGCGGTGATGGAAACTGTAATCGTATTGCATTCCCCTGCCTTCAGCAAATTTTATTTCGCCTTCAATAACCTTGATAACTTCTCTAAATTGAACTTCGTCCCGGTTAAAAAGTAAAGTTTTGGCCAGAATTCCGGCTATTTTAATCCTGTCGCCGCTGGGACGGGCTCCGGTAGCATTCAGATTGGCACGTCCCACCATGGGAAGGGTTTTTGCAATCTGACCCTTTGTGAGATCGGTATCCATGATGAGCAACATGCTGACTAACAGATTGGGCGTTCCGATCTGGTTCCACCACCAGTTTTCACAGATGAAATTATTAGCCAGCCAATAATCAAGTGCTGAATAAATTGCCTTTTTTAGTTTGGGATCACCTTTAAGTTTCGAACCCTTCTTCCTGTAAGCCCGGCTCATTTCAACCAGGTTGTTCAGGTGGATGCGATGCTGAAATCCCGTATTCGAAACATCGATATAATTGATATTGGGCCATGTGCCATTAAGGCGGATAGAACCAATAAGTTCTTTCACCTGATTTTCATTGAAAGTAGGAAGCATCAATTCGGTGATCACCTTTTTTCGGAGAATTTCCACATCACTGGCAGCCAAAGATACTTTTCCAATTAAAACAAAAAGCAACATTAAAATGAGTGGAAAACAGTTCATGTTGTTCGTTTAGTATTGTTTAGTTTTCAACAAAAGTAAAAAAAACGGGTATCAAAACCCGTTGATTTTTGAAGGTTTAAAACAGATAAAGAGCCATTGATTACGGATTTCTCCCATCAACGGCTCTTACCACACGTTCTAACTATTTAACTTGCAATCTTTTTATACTAACAGTCATTGTTTTGGCTGTATTATCAACTTTATTCACATAAACATAAGCTCTATATTTACCCTCAGCTGTTTCGACCCAAACTCCGGCTTCTGCTTTGGTATTAATCGCGTAGTTCGGTGCATCCTTCAGATCAACTGCCTGAAAATCTACATCATCAACATAGACTCCATATTGCAGTCTGGCAAGGTTAAAATCCCTCAGCGCCCATGCTTTACTCACTTTGGTGCTTTTGTTTACGCCTGCTGGCAGTGTTACTCCGGGAAGATATTCTGTGTTCGCAGGAGAAACAAGTGAATGAAGGAAGGTGATACCCGTAATTGCCCTGTAAAGGTAAACGAGATCAATCTTATCAGCATTGGCAACAGCAGCGGCGGAATTATATACAGCCATATCTGCTATTGAAAGATAGCTGTTGTTATTGTCGCTAAGTACCAGATCCAGTTTCATATCCATTTTGGAAATCACATAAGGGCCCATTGTATACGAAACTGACTCGCCGTCACTGCTCTTTGCAGAGAATGTGAACGATACAGATTTTCCCCTTGCTTCTTCAGGAATGTAATAGAAATAACGCAGCGTGGAAGCACAAGTGTCTTTTGAGAAAGTAACCTCCGTTTTTGTAGAGGTCGTAACCGATGGAGTTCCAACTACGATACCAACATCTACCCCACTACCATTTGTATAGTAAGATTTATTTTCAAGATAGGTGCCAGTTGCACCGGCAATTGTAGCCTCAACCTGAGCTGATACGAGCTTACCTGTAATATTAGGCAGTGCCATTGCATAGGTAAATTCGATGTTCATACCCACGATATTGGGTCCCAGGGATCTTTTAATACAATCATTATTCAATCCCGTTTTGGGAAGGGGGATGGCGTATTCTTTATCCTTGCAGGAAGAGAAGAAAATGACTACTACCATCAATAGAATTAAGCCGAAATATTTATTTTGCATCGTCTGAAGTTTTAAGGTTTCGGTTGAACTGTAATATAAACCGTATAAGTCTTTTTCACCTGACGGTTACCGGAGATTACCGTGTACTTTTTGGGATTAGTCAAATCAGAAAAATCAACTTTTCCAACAATTTTCGGATCAAGTTTGGCATCCGTAACAAGACTAAACTGCGGATAAAGATTCTTCAAATCTGTACCGTAAAAAACGGTCGTATTAATTGTCAGAGCCGTTGTATCGATTACAGGCGCCTGAGTTCTCACGGTCTGAAAATCGGAACCCAACAATTCAAAATTACTAACATAACACTGAGCTCTGTCAGTGATCAGCAATCCATCCTCGTCGATCGGAAATTTATTGCACCTTACAAATACAAAGGCGACCAGCAAGATTGCAAATGAGGTGATCAAATATTTTTTCATTTTATTGTATTTTAATGATTTACACATAACATTACAACCAAGGTTTATTCTGGGTTAAATTTGGATTACGATCTCGTTCACCTGGTGGAATCCTGAAAATATAACACTGCTGATAAGCAAGTTCAGAAGAATTCTGGAAATAACGATCGCGGTTTGCACCATGCGTATCAATTCTCCAAACGCCCACACCATATGGTGGATTCCAAACCCTTTCGATTGCTCTCCAGCGACGAAGGTCGAAACTGCGCTGTCCTTCTCCTAATAGTTCAATGATACGCTCCTGTTCAATAGCTGCGAAAAAAGTCGTTTTATCGCCAGTTTTTTCAGCTTTCAAAGCCGGAAGATTTCCCCTGCGACGAATTTTATTCAGAAGATCTATCGCATCAGCCTGCGGACCATTCATAGCATTGGTCGCTTCGGCGTACATCAGGTAGACATCGGCCAAACGCATTACAGGATAGCTATAGTCGCCCTCGCTTCTGCCCAGACCTGCATAGTTACGGAGAAATTTGCGGAACACATATCCATAAACCGAAGCATCAGTATTGTAACTTGTGTAATTCACGCCTCCAATAGTAACTGCTTGATTCCATGTTTTATAGATGAACGGTGTAAAGCCTGTTGATTTCAGCGAGGTTAAACCAATGCTCTGTTCGTAGTCCCACATAATGGATGATTTCATCCGGTAATCGCGATTGGCATAGCTCTCAGGATTCAACGTTGAATTGACTTTCGTTCTTGCACCGGTAGCAGTTGGAAGTGTAGGAACCATTTTGGGTGCAAAATCACCCGTAACTGTTGACTGATACCTGTCTGCAATTTCATAAAATGGAAATACCCAGCATTGTGAGCCTTCATGTGTACGTCCGGAAAAGTCTCTCATCAATTCTTCACCCTGACTTGTACCTGTACCACCATGAGTAAAAGCCATAATCATTTCAGGATCGCCATTGGCAATCGGCATGAAAAGGTAAAAATAGTTAGGCAAAATTTCTGCATTACCCATTGCTCCCCATGAACCCGGATCACCATTACGGAACAGCGTGAGGCCATAGTTTTGAATCACTGCTTTAAAATCGGCAGCTGCTGCAACATATGCTTCATCACCGGCAACGGAATTGGGAGTAAATGTATCCAATTCGGGCCAGCCATTTTTATTCCAGCATGCCCAATAAAGTTGCAGCTTACCGCGGAATGCCAAAGCTGCAGGTTTAGAGGCACGTCCGTTTTGTGCTGCTTTTACCGGAAGCTTTTCGAAAGCATACGTAAAGTCAGCCATGATGGAATCTTTAACCTGAGCAATTGGAAGTCTTGCCAAATCAGCAACTTCAGAATTGTCATAGATCACCTTGCTGAAATAGGGAACATCGCCCCACATTGAAATCAGACGGAAATAAACCATCCCACGCAGCAAACGAGCCTCGCCAATGATCGCTTCCAAATTGGCAACCGATGCCGGAGTTTTCGCATTCGGAAGCATCTTTTTTACATTTTCGATAACGTAGTTGGTTCTAGAAACACCGCCATAAAGGTAACGGTACATTTTATCGAAACTGGCCCCATAACCGGAAGGGTTATAATTACCGCCATTATAGGCATCCCCCAGACGAAGATTGCCGCTGGTTGTGCTTGTTCCACGTGCCCTCACATACTCACCCTGACCATCAAAATAATAATCGCGGTCGAAAAGTGGCCGAACGGCTGAATAAGCACCCATCAGCGCAACTGTTGCATCACTCTCTGTCTTCCAGAACTCTGTTGCAGACATCTCGCCAGTTGGAGTCCGGTCAAGCAGATCCTTTGTGCAAGAGCTGATTATAAGCGTCAGTACTGCCAGAGCAGTATAGACCAATATATTTGAATTAACTTTTTTCATAACAATACCTTTTTAGATACCAATATTAATACCAAGTGAGAATGATTTATTCAACGGGTAGGCATCACTGGCATTCCCTGTTTTCTCTGGATCGAGACCACGGAATTTTGTGAACGTAGCCAGATTCTCAGCTGATCCGTAAATGCGAAGACTTTCTAGACCGACTATTCGGAGCCATTTTTTCGGAAGATTATATCCAAGCTGGATGTTTTTCAGCCTCAGGTAAGACATGTCGTCAAGCCAGAAATTAGTTTCTTCCCGGTTTGCATTTCCTCCTAAACGTGGCCATGCACCATCGCGGTTATCAAGATTCCATGGTTGTTCCCAATGATCCCAGGTAGAGGCATAGCGTTGAGCTGAAAAGTTGACGTTGTTGTAAATATTTATCCAATAGTCTTTTCTTCCTGTTGCTCCCTGAAATAAAACAGAAAGATCAAAACCTTTCCATGCAACATTCCCGCTAAATGCAAAATTGGTTGTCGGACGCTCACGCTGCACGTTAGGATATGCTTTTTTATCATTTCCATCAATTCTTCCGTCACCATTCACGTCTTTCCGGAGAATATCACCTGGGGAAGCACCCTGAGGGGTCGCATTGTATACATCTTGCCAGGTTTGTGCAATACCGAGATCTTCGTAGGTATAAACAAAATGATATGGCATATTCAGGAAGGTGTAACCCTTGCCTAAAAATTCATTCCATTTTTCCAGAACAGTGGTGTTATACGAGGCGTTAAGGTTCAAGCCGTAAGTAAACTCGCCCACCTGATCTCTCCACGTAACATTTCCTTCAATACCACGGTTGCGAAGATTGCCAATATTCTTCCTTGGTGCGTTATAAGCGCCTGATAATAAAAGCGACATATCTGAAGGCCGATTCATTCCGGAGGTTAGACGATCGTAATAATCAAGTTCAGTCGTTAACCTGCCCGTAAAAAAGCCCAGATCAAGACCAATATTCATCACCTTTGTAGACTCCCATGAAAGGTTAGGATTAACCATTTTGCTATTTACCAAACCTTTGGCAATTGCGCCATCGATCATATAATGGTTACCACCCAATGTTTCAAGCTGTTCGGAGCGGCCTACACCACTATTGTTTCCCAGACCACCGTAAGATGCCCGCAATTTACCACTGCTAAGCCATTTACTGGTATATGCTTTAATAAAGTTCTCTTCAGTAAAACGCCACCCAAGTGCAACAGATGGGAAAAACCCAAACTGACTACCAGGCAGGAATTTAGACGAACCGTCGTAGCGGAAATTAGCCTCAAAAAGGTACTTATCATAGGCAGCATAATTCAAACGGCCAATATAGGATTGAAGTCCTTCTGTTGTCGAATTACCACCTGAGGTTTGAGTAATCCCGGCCAAAGCTGCATCAAGTTCATGAAGCGTCGGAGAATAGCGGTCACTGCGTCCGCCGTTCTGAAAACGGTCATACCAGAATTCCTCGCTGTAAACAAATAGCGCAGTCAGGTTATGATGCTGAGCAAATGTTTTATTGTAAGTTAAACGTCCGTTTAACTGGGTTTTATAACCTGTATTTGTAAAATTACTAACCCCTGCGTTATCGCCGACATATGTTCTTGAACCAAATGCGTTGGTCTGAAAATTATAGGAACGATTGGGTATGGCAGCCGTATAACGAAACTGATTAAAATAACTAAGTGCGTAATCGACACGACCAGTTAAACCTTTGATAGGTGTCCAGTCCCAATACATACTTGTATTTGCCTCCTGACGATTCTGGTAATTCAGGTTATTGACATATTGTGTGTATGGATTGTAAGCCTGCGGGTCTTCATTATAAGCCATCACACCACCATAATATCCGGTAGCAGGATCGTACGGTACCATCCCTGAAATGGCGTATTGCAAATCAAAACCAGCCGTGTTCGACGAATTATCATCTGTAAAACCGTCTTCAAGCGCATAAGTGTATTTCGACCAGTTTCCGTCAAATTTAACACCTACATTCATATTCGGACGGAGCTTATAGTCGTAATTGAAACGGGCATTGTAACGCTTGTAATCGTTATTGATCTGTAAACCTTTTTCGTCCATTATACCAACAGATATAAAAAAGTTCGATTTTTCATTTCCGCCCGATGCAGAGATATTGTGGTTTTGTACAGATCCATTGCGCGTTAAAACATCCCACCAATCGGTGTTCGGATACCTTAGGGGATCAATCATTCCAAGTGCCATCCACTGGTCAACGGTACCATCTTTGAAGGTAGAGTTTGCACGAAGTGTATTTACAGCTGCCAAACGTTGGTGAAGCGTAAGCGCCCGCGGATAGTCTGCCATAAACTGATACGCTTTGGTCGGAACCTCTACGGCGTAAGAACTTGTAACATTGATGCTCGTCTTTTGCATCCCCTTACCCGATTTGGTGGTTATCAGAATAACACCGTTAGCAGCTCTCGAACCATATACAGCGGCCGAAGTAGCATCCTTCAAAACCGAAATACTTTCGATATCATTCATATTGACACGGTTAATGTCAACATCAGGCATACCGTCAACAACTACAAGCGGATTGGCATTATTGACAGTACCCATACCGCGGATCAATAAGGAAACACTGTTTTTACCAGCCATACCTGTATTTTGATTTACAGCAAGACCGGGAACCAATCCGGATAAGCTCGAAGAAACGTTGGGTAACGAACGGCTCGTAATTTTATCATCAATCTTTACAGATGCCACAGCACCGGTCAGGTTCACTTTCTTTTGTGTACCGAAACCCACCACAACAACCTCTTCAACTCCAACAACATTGGCCTCCATAACAACAGAAAATGTCGTATTCGTACCTAAGGTTATTTCCTGTGATGTTAATCCAACGAAAGAAAATACCAGCGTCTTCGCACCAGCAGGCACAGAAAGTGAAAATTTACCATCAAAATCAGTGACAGTTCCAATGTTCTGGCCCTTAACAACAACAGCTACACCGGGAATGGAGGTACCATTCTTCTCGGTAACTATTCCGGAATACATCTTATTCTGTGCCACAGCTGAAAGACCAGCAAGCAGCCATGGAATAAGAACCATTAGTAATTTTAAAAAAAACCGTTTTCTTTTCATAGTTTGACAATTAATAATACATAAAACCTTTATTTATTGATTTCGCTTTTTGAAATTTACCTGCCGAAGAAGTGCCTCCAGGTAATAGTAATCGGCATAATTAATAGGCACATCAATTTCCGAATTATGGGGAAATGATCCGGTTGAGTGGCCAAGCAAAAATCCTTTATTCTCTCCTGATTTGGATGAGTATTCATTATTAAGGCTTCTCAATATCTGATCAGCATTCTGAATGTAGAACTCCTTTTTCTGCGGAACAAACCGGGCCAGTTCATAAAGCGCAGAAGCAGTAATAGCTGCAGCAGAAACATCCCTGGGTCGTGACGGAGTTGCAGGCGCATCAAAATCCCAGTAAGGAATTTTATCGGCGGGAAGGTTAGGATGGTTTAGGATAAAGTCAGCAATTTTTTCCGCCTGGTAAAGAAAACTCACGATCCCGGTTTCGCGGTAACACATCGAATATCCATATAATCCCCAGGCCTGACCACGAGACCATGCAGATGAATCCGAAAATCCCTGATGGGTATTCTTCTTAATAACTGCGCCGGTGAGGGTATCATAATCAACTACATGAAATGAACTGTTGTCAGCACGGAAATGGTTAGCCAATGTTGTTTCAGCATGTTTCACAGCAATGTTATAATAAAGCTGATCACCCGTTTGCTTCGAAGCCCAGAAAAGAAGTTCAAGGTTCATCATATTGTCAATAATGACAGGGTATTGCCATTTGTCCTGGTTATGATCCCACGAACGGATCGCCCCGATCTTCTCATTAAAGCGCGTAGTAAGTGTTTTGGCCGACTGAATCAAAATATCGCGGTAGACAGAATCTTTTGTAAGGCGGTAACCTTGTCCGAAACTGCTCATCATTTTAAAACCCATATCGTGGGTTACGCCGTTGAATTTTTCATTTTCGAGCGGCAGTGTGAACTCACGGGCGAGCTTTTGCAAACCGGCATCACCCGTCAGATCCGAAGCCAGCCATAACGAACCCGCATAAAATCCGCTGCACCAGTCTTTCGAAGGGACAATTTTTAAAGAACCGTCGCTGTTCAGGCTTCTGACGGAAACAAAATCTTTACCGGAATCGATTGTCTGCGCTTTCGCATCCTTAAAATTTACGGATAAAAGATTGAGTTGGTTTTTAATTCGGCTTAGAGAAACATTTTCAGATTTGCGTGCTGAATGACAAGATATTGTCATGCATAATAAAACAGTAAAGGAGGATACCAGCTTAATGAGGCTCATAATTGTTTAGTATTTAATCTGTAGTTTAGCATGTCGGAAAAATAAATCTTCCGTATTCAAAAGTACATTGGCGTGTAAATTTTAAACGAACAATCATGTTTCAGCTTATATCATTTTTGTGTCATCCTGTAACAAATGTCTCACATTTGAAACATTTGTTAAAAATTGTATATTCCCTTCTTGGAAATATACATGAATGATTACTTTCGTTTTTTTAAAATTGAAACACACTTAAGGGATAATTCATCACTGAAAGGTCTTCCGGCAATACTATTATTGATTTCAGGGTCATTTCAGTTTGAAATATGCAAATTCTCTAAAAATATTATGCGCCTAAATTTCAGACATATAACTATCGTTAAAAAAGCAATGCAATTGAATACAATGCTTTTTATAATTCAACTAATTCTGTGTTTTTCAATATGGAATCCGGCCCTCGCGGTGCCCGAAGATTTTAAAATAAAACGGATTTCGCCGGAAGGTGGTTTTACATTCGAAGCCCTTAGTTCTATTTGTGAAGATAAATACGGTTTTATCTGGTTTGGCTCGAATAATGGCGTTTATCGTTACAATTCAATGGAAACGGTTAAATTCATCAATTCGCCCGATGACAAAACAACGCTTCGCGGCAATTATGTGCGTTCGCTCTACCTTGATATGAAACGTGAAATCTGGATTTCGGCAGATCATGGCCTCTCTGTATTCGATTATCAGTGCGAATGCTTCAGGAGATTCCAGTTTCACGACGCAGCCGGTAACCCGAGGGGATTAAATGTCTTGCAAATTCTTCAGATTGCAGATAGTACTTACTGGATGATTGATAGTTTTGGATTTTCGCGCATCGATTTTAAAACAAATACAGTTTCCTATTTACAATTACCCGAGGATTATAAAAACGACCTTATCAGGATAGCCACAAAAACCGAAAAAGAGGATCGAATATGGCTTGGAGGTTCAAACGGTGGGATCTATTACTGCGATCCGCCCTATCAGAAAGTCAACTTTTTTGCCCACGCCAGAAATCAAAATGTAATTTCAATTTTACCCGATGGTAATAATCTCTGGATTGGTTACGACTGGGGCGGAGCTGACCTTTACACGCGGCAGGGTGTTTTAACCGAACATTTCGATGATAATATAGAAGGAAAGAATAAAATTCCAAGTTCCCGCGTAAGAACCATTTTCAAATACAAAAACGAAATCTGGCTCGGTACATTCAAAGGATTGATAAGGATGAGTGAGAATGGCAATGAAGTTATTGAAAAAGAAAAATACACCGGGTTAACCAACAACAGTATTTATGCCATTTACCGCGATTCGAAAAACGGAATATGGATTGGCACCTGGTCGGGTGGTTTAGGTTATATCAACGAATGGTCGAACAATTTCGAACACTTCCAGCGCGAGTCGATCATTCATCCACTCAGCGATAATGTAATAAGCAGCTTCGAAGAAACGGAAGACGGCAAGATCGTTATTGCGACAGAAGAGGGGCATCTCAATTACCTTGACCGTACGAACCATCACCTCACAGATGTCCGGATAAAAGGACCAGTGGGGATGGTTAACCACATTAAATCAATGCATACTGACAAAAAGGGAACATTGTGGATCGGAACTTTTGCCTCAGGAGTCTTTTTTAAACCTAAGGGGACTATGGATTTCCGGAAATTTAACCAGATTGATGATTTTAAAGAGCAATTCTATGATATTACAGGTACCGACGAGGGATTATGGTTTGCCTCTTCTGTCAGAGGTTTATTTTATTACGATTATCAAACCCTCCTGGTCAAACATTACACATCAAACAATTCAGATCCCGAATCTCTTTCTGCAAATTCTGTCAGGACGCTTCTGATCGATTCAAAAGGAAATCTTTGGGTTGGCACAGGCAATGGTCTCAACAAAAAAGAAAAGGGTTCAGATCATTTCATAAGGTACTTTTATAACCAGAATGAGAATAACAGAATCAGCAGCAACAATATTTATTCGTTGTTTGAGGATTCAAAACAAAACATCTGGATCGGAACTGCCGGTGGCGGCGTTACGATTTACGATCCGAAAACAGGCCTGTTTTCACAGCTTTCGAAAAAAGATGGTCTCCCGGGAAACGATGTATATGGAATACTTGAAGACAACAACGGAGCGATCTGGATGAGTACCGAAAACGGATTATCGGCCTGGTCACCTGTAAAAAAGAACTTTCGCAACTTCGACTACACCGATGGAATCCAGGGAAATCAATTTAATCCAGGGGCCACATTTAAAGCTAAAAACGGAGAACTGTTTTTCGGTGGTTCAAATGGATTTACACGGTTCGATCCAAATCAGATAAAAGAGAATCCGGTAGCACCCAAAGTAATTATTACCGGGCTTGAGATAAACAATCAGACTGTTAATCAGTTAAATGAGCCTAAAATATTCAGACAGTCGGTGATGACGTTGAGCGAACTCGAATTGCAGTACAACCAAAACTCCCTTCGGTTCTCCTTTGTTGCCAATAATTTCCTTTTGCCTCAAAAGAACAGGTACAAATACCGGTTAACAGGTTACAGTCCCGATTGGATTGAAATTCAAAATGATAATAAAGCAATCTTTACCAAAATCCCTCCGGGCAATTACGTTTTTGAAGTAATTGCCGCCAATAACGATGGAATATGGAACGACACTCCGACCACGCTGGACATTAATATCAACCAACCGTTCTGGAAAACGGTATATGCCTATCTGATCTATTTAGTGATCATCCTTGTAATATTTTATTTTCTTCAGCGTGAATTAAGACTCAGGAGCCGGCTTAAAAATTCGATTCTGCATGAAAGGATTCAACGCGAAAACGAGGAAAAGCTTCACCAGCTGAAACTTCATTTTTTCACCAATATATCACACGAGTTCCGGACGCCGTTAACACTGATTCTTTCACCCCTTTCACTGCTCAGGAAGAAGCTGGCAGGACAGGATGAGTCAATGGAACATCTTATCATGATCGAGAATAATGCCAACCGGCTGATCAGACTGGTTAATCAAATCCTCGACATACGGAAAATCGAACTTGGAAAGATGGACTTTCAACCGTTGCCATTCGACATTGTACGACTCTGTCACGAGGTATTTCAATGTTTTTCGTTACAGGATAACGACCGGAAAATTAATTTCCATTTCGAATCAGACTACTCCTCTCTTTTTATAACCATTGAGCCTGATAAAATAGATAAAATGATTTTCAACCTGCTGTCGAATGCGATAAAGTATACAAACGAGGAAGGAACAATTCAACTATCGATCAAACATTCTGGGTGGCAGCCTGAAACATTGGATGGGCAACATCATTTTTCAATAGGAAATCAAATTGAGGGCGAATACGTTACAATAGTTGTTAAAAATGAAGGTCTGGGAATAGCACCATCCATTCTGCCAAATATTTTCGATCGGTTTTACCAGGCCCCCGGTCAACTTTCAGGTACAGGTATTGGACTTCATCTTTGCAGCGAATATATATTAATGCACCATGGACAGATAGATGTTTTTACCGGCGAGAACCTCGGAGCCTCGTTTTTAGTCCGGCTCCCTGTTACAAATGATGAAATGGGGAAAGGGATTCAGCAAACAGTTTCTCAAATCTCGCATTACGAGGAACAACAATTCCAGACTGTCGGCAATCAAACTTCCATCTCAAAAACAGGTAAAGAGGCTGTAATTTTAGTGGTAGAAGATAATAAGGAGATGCAAAGATTTCTAAAAACCATCTTATCTGATGCCTACCAAGTAATTACGGCCAGTGAAGGGGTTGAGGGCCTTGAGAAAGTCAGGGAGTTTAATCCCGACCTTGTAATTACAGATGTGATGATGCCGGGAATGAATGGTATCGCATTTTGTCATGCTTTGAAAAATGATCTGGAAACCAGTCATATACCTGTATTAATGCTTACAGCGCTTTCTTCGGTCGAAAACCAGATGGAAGGGTTCGAAACCGGTGCAGACGACTATATTGTCAAACCGTTTGACGACCGCATTTT
>JAAFHB010000143.1 GCA_010906965.1 Mariniphaga sp.
TGCGAACATCTGTTCTTTCTTGCTCATACTCTTTTTGAAGCAAAAATAACAGATGAAATCAGCTGCGAAAAGCCGGACTTAATGGGGTGGATACATTGCTCTTATCATGGCCATGTAATAAATTATCTCATTTTCAATTCATCATACATCTCCTGCAATATATCAGTCCTGACATTCAGGTCGCTGATTTTATTATTTTCTCTGGTTGGATAAACCCTGTTTGAGAGAAAGATATAGATCAATCCATTTGAAGGGTCAGCCCAGAAGAAAGTTCCTGTGTAACCGAAATGCCCGAAACTTTGAGGTGTTGCACCGGGGCAAGGATAGGCTTTATCTTTATCAAGTTTCTGATTATCAATTGCTGGTTTTTCAAATCCCAGTCCGCGTCGGTTATTGGTTTGCGGATATTGTACCCGGTTAAACTCTTCGATGGTTGATTTCTTCAGGTATTGTTTGCCTCCATATTTTCCAAACTGAACATACATCTGAACCAGTTTTGCTAAGTCGTTGGCAGAAGCGAACAATCCGGCATTTCCGGCAATTCCACCAAATACGGCTGCCGATTCGTCATGTACGCTACCATGGATCAATCTTTTACGGTAGATGGCATCGTATTCGGTAGGCACAATCTGATCTTCGGAAAATTTCTTTGTTGGTTGATAGGTAACTGTTGTGGCACCAAGCGGACCATAGAAATTCTGATCAAGGTAATCTGTGAATTTCATGCCGGATAGCTTTGTCACAACTTCTGATGTCAGTAAAACAGACAGATCGCTGTACACATATTTCCCACGGGTTTTTAGAGGTGATTTCCTGATTGTCTTATTCACTTTGGCTTTAAATTTTGAATTCAGATACAGTCCCGGCGCAACTTCCAGGTTATACTGATTGCTGGGTACAGCGCTATACCATTTGTCAGATAAATCTTTACCAACCATTGACTGCCGGTAGAAGGAAATAAAAGGAACCAGTCCGGACTGATGAGCCAATAATTCCCTTAAAGTGATATCACTTTTGTTTGAAGGGTGCAGAAATCTTTTTCGCCAGTCGGTCCAGTAAGTTGAAAATGGTTCATCAAGTTTGTATTTTCCATCTTCGTTTAATTTCATGATGGCGGGGAGCGCACCGGAAACTTTCGTGACAGATGCCAGGTCGTAGATATCATCCAAGGCCGCAGGAATCCTGTTTTCGTAAGTATGAAAACCGTAAGCTTTTTGAAAAATCACTTTCCCATCTTTGGCAATAAGAACATTACAACCCGGAAAAGCTTTCTGCACCAATGCATTATTTACAATTGAATCGATGCGTCGGTTCAGTTTTGCTGAATTTAATCCGATCTCTTCGGGAAGCGTATATTTTAACCGTATTGCCTGATTAATTGTAAGTCCGTCGCCAGCGTGGTATAGATTGCCGATTGAGACGGGAAGTTTTCCACTTGCGCCGATTCCGCCAAATAGCAATTGTGCAGCTAATTCCTGTGCGTTTGTGGTGTTTTGGTAGGCAATCACCATTCCATTGGGACGACCAAAGTCCTTCAACTCACTGATGGCGTATGGATTCGAAAAGAAAACAAATACTGAATTCTTCATTGAGGATAATCGGCCAAGCAGTTTTTCAAGGTTATTGGTTACGCCATACGGTCGTTCCGGTGCAATATGAACCATGTTACCCACTTTTACAGTACGGCGAATCTTACTTTCATAAAGCGAATGAACACCAGTTATAACCAAATTATAACCAGCCACTTTCCGGAGGGTTTCGTTCAACTCTTCTTCCGTGAAATTATCAGTAAGATTAAAATAATCCACATTCGTGTAGTTGCCGAGCATTTTTTGGAAAGGAGTAACAGCTGAAGACCCTACAGAAAGAGCAGCAATCCGAAGGGTATCCAATCCAAGAAAAGGTATCAGATTGCTTTTATTTTCGAGAAGTGTTAACGATGATTCAACAAGTTGTCTGTTGGCAAACTGTGCGTTGGCTGAATTCAGGTCTGCAACCATTCCTTCGATATTTATCGGACGAAGTTGGTTTAATCCTGCATAATACTTGGCTGCCAGTACTCTGCGACATTTCAGGTTTATTTCATCCCAAGTAAGATCCTTTTTAAGAATGGCATCTTTAATTGCTTTAAGTGTGGCTTCACCATCAACCGGGAATTCGATTACATCATTTCCTGCTTTTATTGCCTGAACATCAATGCTGCCAGCTTTTTTTGTGATAGACGCACCTCCCATATTCATTGCGTCGGTGATAATGAGTCCTTTGTAATTCCATTCCTTTCTGATCACACCTTCAACGGCGCTGTTTGAAAGACTTGAAGGACCTTCTCCATTAGGATCAAGCGCCGGTACGCGCATATGGGCCGTCATAATTCCGCCAATACCTTCGGCTGCCAATCTTTTAAAAGGGAAAAGTTCTATGCTGTCAAGTCGTTGACGAGAATAGGGGAGAAGGGGTAACGATAAATGCGAATCAATTTTTGTGTCGCCG
This sequence comes from Mariniphaga sp., assembly GCA_010906965.1. Lineage (GTDB taxonomy): Bacteria > Bacteroidota > Bacteroidia > Bacteroidales > Prolixibacteraceae > JAAFHB01. The sequence goes on from JAAFHB010000143.1 coordinate 2,491, forward strand.
TGACCAGGAAAATGCTTGGCAACAGCAATGATCCCATTCTCCTGAAGGCCTTTCATATAAGCCAAACTTTTACTTGTAACCCTGTCGCGCGATTCGCCGAACGAACGCATTCCAATAATTGGATTAAGTGGTTCTGTATTGATATCAGCAACAGGTCCGAAGCTGACCTGAACACCAAGTCGTTTCAATTGTCCCGCCATGGCAGTGGCACAATTACGAATCAGTTCATCATCCGAAGCAGCACCCATTGTCATATTGTAAGGAAATGACATTACCTCGTCGAGGCGCATTCCGGGTCCCCATTCTGCATCCATGGCAATCATCAGCGGTGTTTTGGCCAGCGATTGATAATAGTTGATCAATTGCGACTGCTTCACTGCTGTTCCTTCGAAGAAAATCAATCCGCCGAAATTATTCTTTCGGATATATTCTGCAACCTGAAATTGCTTTTGTAAGTTTTCGTCCGCACCTGCGTCAATCCAGATCAGTTGCGCTATCCGCTCATCCGGAGAAAGCGAGTTAAAGACAGAATCGACCCAGGGGTGATTGAGATACTGGTCAAGATTGATCTGCGATTGTGATGTCGAAGGGAAGATCAGGGTTAACAGAAGCAGTAAAACGGCAAGCTTGTTGTTAAGTATTTTAGTGGTCATATTTATAGGTTGTTATATTTCGATTTTAATCAAATAGAATCAAAAAACTGGATCATCAATTTACAGTAATCGACAAATTCAGTAAGCGGGAGTGTATCATATTTGTCATAGATGTCATGATATGCCCGGATTCCGCCTTGTGTATAAATGTAGAAACATGGGACACCTTTCTGATAAAAGAAGCAATGATCGCTGTTACAGGTAGCACCCCGAATATCAATTTTTGGCAGCAAATTTTGTTGCTTATTAATATTTGAAATCAGGTCAAATTTGTCTTTAAAAACGCTTCCATTCACGATTCTGATTCCTTCTTCTCCGGTTCCGGCCAGATCGAAGTTTACCAAAAATATTATCTTCGTCAAATCAATTAAAGGATGATCTGTAAAAGTCTTTGCACCCAGAATACCTAATTCTTCACCGGAAAGGGCTATAAAGACGGTGGTGTATTTTGGCGGATGCACGGCGTAATGTTTTGCCAGGTTTAAGATCATCGCCACACCACTCGCATTATCATTCGCACCCGGAAAATAAATTTCCTTTCCCATTTTGCCCAAATGATCGTAATGTGCAAGGACGACGATCATCGAATCTGAATTGGAAGACCCTTTTATAGAGCCAATTATATTTTGAGTTCCGTATTTTTGAATGAATTTGGCATCGACTTTTATTTCGATTGAATTCAGATTGCTAATATCTAATTCCTTATTGATAATAACAACTGGTCTGATATTTTGAGTCGTCGAACTTTCCCAGGTCAGTTTATCATTTGTGTAAATGATTACACCTTTCATGTTTATTTCGGGGCTGGTCTTTAATAGTTGCAGGTAGTCATCAATCCTTTCACTGAGATCTGGTTTTTCATTCTTTTTATCCCTGTTGTCAATGAAAATAAATGCATTACCTGCTTTATTTATTAGTGATATAACTTTTGCTTCAGTGTCAATCCCGCTTCTGTCAGTCTTAATTATCTGAAATTTACCATGAATAGTTGGACACGAAGCTTCGACCAAATAGTCAACTGCTGTCTTTAATTCTGTATCGTCAATTTTGACAAATACACTGTTAGGTAAGGTATTAACTGAAATATTGAATTTCTGGAAGTAGTTTTTCCTGGTTATGGGCAGTAAACCTAAATTGCGAAATTCATTCGAAATATAGTCTGCACTGATCTTGTCTCCATTTTCGATATATCCGCGACCTTTAAATTCAGGCGAAGATAATTGTTTGACAATTTGCCTGGCATATTCAATATCCTGTGAAAACGTAAAAAGGTGGAATGAAAGTAAAATAAGGAAGAGTCCTATTTTTTTCATTAGTTATTTGTTTGATGGTTTATGTCATGCATACCAAATCCTCTTTTACTCTTTTAATCCTCTATACCTTGATGAAGATCTTCTTTTTATATAGCACCAATCCTATCAGCCATAGCATCAAAATATGTGCAAGGGCAAACAGCAGTGAAGATACTTTTGGATCGGAACTTAGCGGTACAAAGATATGCTGGTAAAGCCACGTATAACCATTTACCACGGTTCCGTCCTCTTCGGTTACATGAATAAATCGAGTAATTGATTTGGCGTAAAGTCCCGACAAGGCAAAGATAAACAATGGATTCATGCCAAATACAACGAAAAAGGAAGTCCATTTTGTGTAACCTTTCAGGTCAATAACCCAGATTAATAATGCCAGAACCAGTAATGCCCAGCCTGCAGCATAAAGAACATACGAACTGGTCCATAACGGTTTATTGAGTGGAAGCAGGAATCCCCATAAAAATCCGGCGATGACTCCGGCAATGCCATAAATAGCTAACGTCCGCGGTACTTTGATCTTCTCCGTCTGTTTGATTATACTACCAGTCAGATAGCCAAAAATAACTGTTACAATTGCAGGAATCGTACTTAGCAAACCTTCAGGATCGAAAGGGATTCCAAATCCTTTGTACAAATGGCTTTCGCCGAGTAGCGCTTTATCGAATGGGACAGCCGCATTGTCTGCAAGCGAATAAGGATCGGCACCACCAAAAAAGTAAAGTATTCCCCAATAAGTTAAAAGAATTGCGGCACCAACATATGGAAGGTATTTTCGTTGAACGGCTAAAACAATCAATGAGCCAACTCCATAAGCGATGGCAATGCGCTGAAGAACGCCCATTATCCTTAATTTTGAATAATCTGTCATCCACTGGGGAAAGGAATTTATAAATAGTCCAATTGCAAAGATCAGAAGTGTCCGTTTTCCAATCTTTATGAGGGATTCCTTGTTAAGTGAATTATTGTATTTCGAAAAAGAGAAAAACATCGATACACCCACTACGAACAGAAAGAATGGAAAAACCAAATCGGTGGGAGTACATCCATGCCACTTTGAATGTTCAAGTGGAGAAAAAATGTGAGCCCAGCTTCCGGGGTTATTCACGGTGATCATGGTGGCAATCGTGATTCCTCTCAGGACATCAAGGGCAAGGTAACGTTGTGTTGGTTTCATAGTTATGGTAATTTATTCTTAATATGAAAAGTCAACCGGACTGCTTTCGACATTCGATTTACTTACAGCGGTTATCACATATTTAAAACGTCTTGGATTCGTTTGTTTATCAAGTGCATATGTAACCGAATTGTCAGATGTCGTTAGAAAAATGTGTTGCGGCTTTTCAATATTTTTTCTTTGCATTCTCTTATATTGATAAATCACAAACGACTTTGTGTTTTTTCCTTTTTCCCATGAAAAATGAATTTGATCATTCGACACAGTTATATGTGCATCTGTTGGCTGCTGCGGCACAACGGGATTTATTCTTTGGTTTGAAGGAGCAAGTGCCGGATAGCGGTAATACCGTTTTTGCAATTTTTCGTGAAGTTCCAACGGATTTTTGCGCATAAATTTGGCACTGAAAAACATACTTCCTGAGATCTCAGGGTACTTTCGGTTGAGTTTGATCTGGCGTATAATTTCGTCAGCACTTTGCCACGATTTATCTTTCGATTCCGGATCAATTCGGTAAGGAGCCTGTCCGATATACAGTTGTGTTCCATAACTGTTCTTGCTCCACCAGTCGGCAATAATCTTATAGTCGGCAACTTCTTTTCCAATTTCCCAATAGATTTGGGGCGTAATGTAATCAATCCATCGTTCCTGCTGCCATTTAAGGACATCTGCGAAGAGATCATCATAATTGGTTTGACCAGCTTTCGTTTTCGATCCGGTAGGATCTTTTGTGCTGTTCCGCCAAACTCCAAACGGCGAAATACCAAATTCGACCCATGGTTTTATTGCCTTGATACTATCGTGTAATTGTTTGACAATCAGATCAACATTATTACGGCGCCAATCGTCGCGCTGAGTAGCTTTATAACCTCGTGGATAAACTTTAAATGATTGATTATCCGGAAATTCGACTCCTGCTATACGGTACGGATAAAAGTAATCGTCCATATGAACGGCATCAATATCATACCGGCGGACGATATCGCTTACAACATTTGCAACAAAATCGCGGGTTTCAGGTAGGGCAGGATCGAAGTATTTTGTTTTTCCATAGGTAAGGAACCATTCAGGATGCGTATTCGAAATATGATTGGGAGCAGTTTTGTTATTATTTACATCGGATACAGCCCGGTAAGGGTTGATCCAGACATGGAGATCGAGACCCCGTTTGCGACATTCAACACTTGCAAAAGCAAGAGGATCATAATCAGGTTCTTTTCCCTGTTGGCCTGTGAGCCATTGCGACCATGGTTCGTATTTTGAAGCATAAAAAGCGTCGGCTGAAGGTCTGATCTGAAAGACCACCGTGTTCATATTGTACTCCTTACACAAATCGAGCAACTCGGTAAACTCTTTTTTCTGCTGCATCGTCGTTAGGTTCGACGCTGAAGGCCAGTCGATATTTGCCACTGTGGCAATCCACACTGCACGCATCTCTCGCTTGGGATATTTTTGGGCATATAGATTGATTGTCAATATTAATATCAGACATAATCCAATTAATTTCCTCATATTTTTCTTTTCCTTTGCTAGTATTTCCTTTAATTTTCTCCTATTCTCTCTAAGTCACTTCTTCATGCCTTCGCTTCCTCTTTCTTTTTGATTCCAAAAGTTGGATCTATTTTTAGAAACTTTATCGCAATCATTCCGGGAATAGCGCATATCATCACATAAATAAAGAAATGCTGATAACCCAACAATTCTTTCATAAATCCTGAAAGCATACCAGGGATCATCATACCCAAAGCCATTAAGGAGGTTCCAATGGCAAATTCCGCTGTTTTAAATTTACTTTCCCCGACAAATGAGAGCATATAAAGCATATAGGCCGTAAAACCAAAGCCATAGCCCAGTTGTTCTGCTGCAATCGATAAATAGATTGTTATGTCTCCCGGAACAGGTTGAAATGTTGAGAGATAAACATACACACTTACAGGAATATTCATTGCGAAGGCCATCACCCATATCATCTTTTTTAAACCAAATTTTGAGGCGACTACGCCTCCGAGTATTCCACCGATGGTTAGACAAATCATTCCCAGTGTACCGTACGCAATGCCATATTGTGCTGAAGTTAAGCCTATTCCTCCGCTGTTCCGGGCATCGACCAAAAATGGAGTTGCTACTTTCACAAGCTGAGCTTCACCCAACCGGTACATCAAGAAGAAGATCAATGCAGGGCCAATTCCAGGTTTTGTAAAAAATGACTTAAATACTTCGCCATAAATTTTTAAATCAACTTTTGTTTTTTCTTTTATTTCAACGGGTTTAGGCAATGCAATCCGATGATAAACTGCAAGAAGCAATAAGATGATGCCAAGGGCTCCTAAAGATACGGTCCAACTAAAAGCAATGTTTCCGGCTGTGGCTCTGAATTGAGAACTTGTCGGACTCGTCAGATTGTGATCGACACGAATGACTGCGGCAACCGGTTTATCCCAATTTGCGGCAGTAAATTCGTAACGCCCGGTTTGATTTTTAGGCAGATCAATATCCTTACTACCGGTTTTTCTTCCCAGATTTACCACAATCGTTTCGTCCGGAGCGGGAGGAGCCGATAATGCAACAAAAATTACAGCTGTATCAATCGCAGATACACCTTTTTCGAAAATTGGGATCTGAACTTTTTCTGGATAGATGATTATTTTTGGAATTCCCTCCTGTTTCGTAACCTTAAAATCTGCAATATCAGTCGCCTTGAATTGATTGGCTGGAATGGCATTTACTTCGAATGAGACTGGTTCTAGTCCTGTATTCTCCTGAATTACCCCGGCAATCAATGGAAGTAATCCCAAGGCTGTAAGCATGGCGAAACGGTAAAATGTACTTCTAATACCAACAAAGAACGCCTGATTATGCTGATCGAGCGAAAGCATATAAAACCCGTCGGCGGCAATATCATGACTGGCTGAAGAGATGGCAATCACAGCAAAAATCGCAATTGTAGCAGGAAAGTAGAAAGGAAGCTGCATCGCAAAACCGACTGCGATAAATGCTGCACCGAGCAATAACTGTGTCCAAAGAATCCAGTTTCGTTTCGTTGATACCACATCAATGTAAGGACTCCACAACGGTTTTATCGCCCATGGCAGATAAAGAAGACTTGTCCAGAAAGCAAACGTGGCGATCGAAACTCCCATTGTCTTGTAAATCAATCCTGAAGTGATCATTACAATGCTGTAGGGAATTCCCTGATAAAAATAAAGACTTGGAATCCATGCCCATGGATTTCGGGAATTCTTTGGTTGGTTGCTATCGGTCATTTATCAGTTATTTAGTTGTTTATATTATTCGTCGTGTAAAAATTAAATTCGAAAATGGTACAATGTCGTAAAATATTGCAGCTGGTATCTAGCTGCAAGAAGCCAGCCGCCAACTGCCAGTTGCAAAATATCATCGACATTTATTCTTCACCTATGTTAACGCCTTAAAAGTATACCCTTTTTTTGACAATTTTTCAATGATCTGATTCAATGAATTATAAAACTTATCCGTCCTGTCGGGATGTGTCCCAAGATGAATTAAGACGATTGCACCGTTGAGATGAGCCGGATTTGTCGATTCAAACTTCATCAATCTTTCAGTCAAATCCTTCGATGACTTATAATTTACCAAATCCGGTGTTGTATAATCTGCATTCGTACCAACTCCGGGGGTAAAATTAATCAACTGCATATTCCGATCGGCACTCCATTTAGTGATTTGATGATTGTTCCATTCATAAGGCGGCAGAAAATATTTCACAACTTCAGGGCGAACTCCGAATTTGCCAAGTTGTTCAAAATTAGCGGTAATATCGTCATCGAATTGCTTTCTGGTAACCAACAGTGAATCCCGCTTTTCCCATGGTGCATACAAAAGATGGCGGTCAGAATGTGGTCCAACGTAATGATGATCAGCAATCATGCGTTTAATCGTGTTTTCAAATTTTGGATTTCGAAGAAAATTTCCAGTGAGAAAAAATGACCCTTTGATTTTTTTCAGTGATAAAGTCTTCAAAATCTGATCTGCTCCTTCACCGTATTCATCAGCCGAAAAGACCAGGTAAATTGTTTTCTGATTGTTATCCATTCTCACAAGCGCGCCCGACTCATCAATTGTACTATTTTTCATTTTGAGTTGCCTTATTCCCTCTTTTTCGAGTGAAGAGAGGTAATAACTTAGACTTGCAGTTCCGTCCATTGTTGGCTCGTTCGATGTGTAATCGCCCATATCATCATGATATACTGCAATTCCATTTTGAAATGGCTCATAAACATCCTTCTTTAATAAACCAACACCGATATGCCCGTTAAATATTTCTTTGTATACGGGACCATCAACCAATCCACCAAAGGTTATTTCTCCATTAATCACAGTGTATGAAGAATGAGGATATTGCGGAGAATCGCCATTTGAAGGTAATCCGCAGATCATGCTGGTTCCCCATGGATTACAACCAAATAGCCAGTCACGCAATGCGGCTTCCATTTCCAGATAAGTGGTATCGGAAGTGGCTTCATAATAAAGCCTGGCCTGTGTGATTGCAGCGGCATTCAAATTATTTGAACACCAGATATACGGAATTCCATTCAGAAAAGGATCGGTTTTACCTCTTTCGTAAATCGCCTTTAACCCGTTGTTCATAAAGGCCGAAAATGTCTTTGCTACTGGATTATCTATATTAGCCTGATTGGCATGACCCAGATTCACAAAGGGATAATACTGGTAGTGACGGGCACTTCCTTTCTCCATCCATGGAGTTATTGGTTCAAGTTGGCCCCAATAATTGGCCTGCTTCAAGTAGTAATCTTCGCCACTTAACTTGTACAGTTCATATGCCGCCAATTCCAGATCATCAATGTAATTGTCCTCTTCATAGAAGTAGGGGGAAACAACACTTGTAGTCTGTGCTACACCAAGATCGGTCAATCCGAATGCATAAGCTTGTTTTGCTTTAGCAGCTAGCAACTTGCTAAATTTGGGGTCGGTCTGAAAAATTTGTGCTCCCATTGCAAAGGCAGAACTGAACTTCCCGGCTGTTGAAGAAACACCTGTTGAGCGATTTTTATATTTGGATAAACCCTGAACTTTTCCGGTTATAAAGTAAACGGGACGGTATAATCCATTTCCGTAAGATGCTGTATCTTTGTTTGGTAACCGAAATCCTTTATGATCGCGATCATCGGCTATCTGGTTGTACATCTCTGTGCTGTCGGGATTCATTTTAACCAACCAGTCCAATCCCCAACGAATCTCGTTCAGAATATCGGGAATACCGTCGGCGCCCGGAAGTCCTGCAGCATTGTATTGATCGCCATATGCCTCCGGATTCTTTGAATAGGCGAAAAGCATCTGATAAACTGCATTTGCGGATGTGGTTGTATATTGAAGGTAATCTGTAGCATCGTGCCATCCACCCTTAGCGTCAATGATTTGGCCCGATTTAATAGGATGATCGACTATAAATCCATCGTGCGTGTGGCAGGAATCTTTCAGATACGGATTGAAGCCACATCGTTGCTGACGCATGTAATTCAATATGTAATCAGCAGAACCTTTATAAACATCAGGGGCAATTGTGAATTCAGCAGAACGTGAATTTCCTGCCTTTATGTAATAACGACCTTGCGTTGAAAACCGTGAAAAATTGAGACGGGCAGCAGATTTCATTCCCCATTTTGAACCGTCATAAATCAATGGCAGATTTTCGAATACTGTTTTGTTTGATACTGCGTCAACGAGCTGAAATTGATGTAATTCTGTTGATTCATCCGAAATAAAAACTGCTACTTTAACCGACTGTGGCAAGTAGCCCATTTGGTTAATCCGAATCCAGGAAGATCCTCTTGTAATCAGCGATGAAACTAAAAATAAGAGTATCCAAAAAAATTTGCCTGTCATATTAATTGAATTTAATATTTACGTTCCAAACCTGCACCCCGAAAATAATGCAGCAAAATCTCATGATACGAAAATCCTTTGTCGCCCATTACGGCTGCTCCGATCTGGCACAAACCAACGCCGTGTCCCCAACCAGCTCCATGCAAAATGAAGTGAATCTTTCCGGCAATCTCTTGTTTTTCAACAATAAATGCAGAGCTGTACAGATGCGATTTGGATAGTGTTTTCCTGATTTCCAATTCTTTACCAATTGTCATTGTTTTAAGTGTACCGACAATTTTTAGTTTGATAAGTCGGGCTGAACCTCCGCGTTCAATTGGAATCAGGTCAAGGATCGTACCGAAATCTACACCAGAACGTGTTTTAACCAGTTCACTTAATTCATCTTGTGAATAAAACACTTTCCACCTGAAAAAGTCATTTGTTTCCTGATCATAGTCGTTTAAAATCTGTTTCAATACTTTTTTGTCGGATGAGTTGCAGTAAGCTTCAGGATTTCCCATAATCCATTGTTTGGCAGAATCTTCATTCTCAAGATTAAGGCTAAATCCTTCAGGAGGAAAGTCGTTATCGACAATTTTTTGCAAATAGGAATGGTTGACTGGTTCCCAAACATTTTCGAAGACCTCGGTTACTCCACCACAGCATTTTGAAAAACGGGCGTCACAGATCACCCCATCTATGGCAAGTACTTCGCCATGGGTTTCTTTGACTGCTTTTTCAACAAGCGGGGTAGTTGAACGGGTAATTCCCTGGTAACGCTGGCAATGGTCATCAGCGCAAACATCAAAATGAGTATGATCTTCGCGGTCGTACCATTTTGTCAGTTCATTTTCAGTACGAAAGGTGGTCTGATATTTTTGAGGTTCTGTTTGCAGGTTTGTATTTTTCTGAATCTGAGCCAAAAGCCAGCTTCTGGAGATTACTGCATGTGCTTTAAGCAACTCCATCGAAGAAGTAGCGCTCATTTCGGACGATATCACGCTAATCAAATAATCCTCAATGCTTAATTCATTGATCGCATGTATTTTATCGCCATCGGTAATGAAATGAAGACCACCTTTAAAAGTTTGATCTTCCTTTCGTTCCCAATGAAAATTAATGCCGATCGTTACATCATGCAGCATAAATTTTCCCGTTTCAGGATCAGCGGGAATCAGTTTCAGACCGTCCGGAACGAGCCAGCTGTCCTCACCGCATTCCAGGTAAACACATGGTCCCGCTTTTTTTGCCTTGCACTTTCCTGTGATATTGATAATTGAACTTTCTAAATGATAGCTGCCTTCAAGGGTAAAAAAAATCTCTTTTTCAGCCATGATTCCAACTTTGATCAGTGGTGTATCCATTTCAATTATTATAAGTTTTAAAAATTGTATTCTTTTAAACTACAGTTGATTGATCAACGACAGAACCGATTCAGAATCCATACAAACCTGGTTAAATATATCTTTGACATCCTGTTTGGATATTTTGATAAAATCCTCCTCGCGAGGCGTAATTAAAACCCCGCCCATATCAACCGAAGCCGGACTCAGAATGATCTGCATTTTTCCTGATTCAAAATATTGAGCAGG
>JAAFHB010000144.1 GCA_010906965.1 Mariniphaga sp.
GTTAGAAATATCTTGGCGAAATAATTATACGTTTCGAATAAACGAACTCATAAGAGATCATCACCTCATGCACACCCTGGTGATAATTTCTCAAGTCAGTAGTTGTGAAATCATAAGCATATCCTAAACGCAGTTTCTTGTTGAAAATCCACTGAACGATTGCTCCAACAGCATCACCCGACCGATACATTCCGCCAACCCAGAATTTCTCCGCCAATAAAAAATTAGCAGAAAGATCATACTGAATGGGACTTCCGGATACAGCTTTCGTCATAAAAGTCGGTTTAAACTTTACATTTTCAGATAAATCAAAAAGCAAGCCACCTGCGAAAAATAAGTGCTGCGCCTCCGACTTAGTCGAGTAATTATTTACATTCGATTGATAACTATTCTTAATAATTTCAGGTAATGAAAGACTTAAATAGTACCGCTGAGATGACAAGAACAACCCTACTCCAACATTTGGCATGAACTTACTTTCAATATTAGTTTGAAATCGCGGATCGGACAAATTATCGGGATATTGGTCATACTCAGTAAGGTTATGACTGTAATTCGTAAAACCTCCTTTAATTCCAAATCTTAAGGAAGTGATATCAGATAATAAAATTTGATAGGAATAGTCGGCATTTACAGATAATCGTTTTTCAAGCCCAACCTTATCCAGAACAATATTAAGTCCAATTCCCACATTCTGAGACCTTAATGGCGTCTGAAATGAAAAAGTTTGCGTTGTGGGATGACCATTCAATCCTACCCATTGATTACGCGACAAAACAGTGATCCCCATTGTTTGCCAGAAACCAACATAAGCCGGATTTACTGTCTGAAGGTTGAAAATATATTGAGTATACATTGGATCCTGTTGTCCTTTAGCTAAAAACGTGCCCAATATCATCAATGCTACAAAGGTTACTCTTAAAATTACTATTTTCATGGTTCTCGTTTCAATTTCTTTTCGTTGTTATTCACTTAAAAGTTCGTCTAGCAGGAAAACGTTGCGTTACTTATTTAAGAACAAAAATCCCGTTAATGCCTTGATATTATTTAGTTTGAGAACATAGTAATAGGTTCCGACCGGCAGTTCTTCATTACCAATATTCAATTTATTGTCAGAACGCCCGTTCCACCAGGCATCTCCTTCACTACCCCAATAGTCAACATTACCGTAATGGTCTTTTTTAAATACCAAATTACCCCAGCGATTGTATATTTCAATGAATGGATTATCAAAGTTATATAAACACCTGATTTTGAAACTGTCATGAATTCCATCACCATCAGGGGAGAAGGAGTTGGGAACAAAAACTTCGCAGCTTTCATCTTTTGAAACTACAATTGTAACTGTTGCAGCGGAACATAAAGACGGAATTCCATTATCGCAAATCTGGTATATAAATGAATCAGTACCCATAAAATCGATGATGGGTTGATAGATAAAATCACCATTGGCAGATAGAGCTAACGTTCCATGCATTGGATCCTCAGAAGGAATCGTATTCAGAATTATTTCATCTCTGTCAATATCAAAGTCATTACCCAAAATATTTCCTGCAAGTCGTTGATTCTCTTTTGTAACGAAATTGTCAACCATAGCAACTGGCGGATCATTGACAGGATTCACTGTGATGGTTACAGCAACCTGCGAACAATCACCATCAACATCGCATAACTTGTATGAAAAGACATCTACACCAAAATAATTGGACCGAGGTGTATAACTAAAATTGCCATCATTTTGCATATTGACACTTCCGTGCGTAGCACCGCCTTGTGCTCCGATCAAACTCCATACATTTCCGCCATCGCCACTTGCAATATCATTTGCCGCTACGGTGCTGTTTAATGGAGTGTCTTCCGGCGTCGAAAAAATATCATTATTGGCTGTCGGTATGTCATTTACGGAAGTTACCGAAACTGTGATAATTGCTTGTCCACACATTGGATTTATACCATCGCCGCATACCTGGTAAGTAAACGGTGTCACTAAACCATTGAAGTTAGCAAACGGAGTGAATGTTAAATCACCAGTAACCGTGTTTGCCACGAAGGTTCCTTGCCCTGCTATATTAAGGTTTGCCTGTAGTCCGGGGGTTAACATATCTAAATCGAGGGTGCGCGTATCGATGGCTCCATCCAAATTAGTATCATTAGCAGTAATATTAAAGGTAACCGGAGTGTCTTCCGAAGTTGTAGCATTATCAGGTCTGATAATAGGTAAGGAACTAGGATGAAATGCCTGAACCACTTGATAACATATGCAATTACTGTTATTTGAAATCACTGCAACAAGGTTACCGGCAGAGCTGCATCCGATGGCTTTAAAAGTGAAGTTTGATGTATAAGTACCACCGCTTGTTAATGTTATTGCATTGATATAACTTGAAAGTACATTCCCGGTTGGATTGCCTGCTCCATCGGCGCAGTAGAAATCGATTGTTAGTGGAGTTGATGATAAAAGATTAGCAGTACCTGAATTATTTATTTTAAAATCAACACTATACGTCTCCTGATTCTCGAGTAATGTTGATATCACATTTCCAGTCAGCGATGTAAATGAGAGCGATGGCTTGTCAATTGTTAGCGATGTATTTCCTGTGCCGGTAACTACACCTAAAGAGTTACAAACGCCACCCGGAGCAGAAGAGCATGAAATGCCAGTTACGATATCTTCAGTCCTAAGTTCGATCGTATTAACGCCACAGGATGCTAAACTACTGCCCTTTAATTCCATACTGAATTCCATGATACTTCCCGCTGCTATTCCAGATGGTAGGCGATATAACAAAAGAATTTTATTATCGGGTTGCAGCATACTACTGATAAAAATTGGGCAAAACGCGGAAGAACAAACAAAGGAATTCGGAACAAGTTCAAGACCAATTGGCAGTTCAATTTTCAGAATACCGGCAGTGCCTGTTATTCCTCCAACGATTGTACTTTGAATGCGAACTGTGGCAGTATTACTACAGTTGGTAAGATTGGAAGATGATAACGAATTTACAGTTGTGTAGGATGGGTTAACTCCTGTTATAACAATAGTTGGACCCTGCAAAGTTACTAAGCTCCCAATTGCTTGTTTGCCAGAGGGAATGTTGGCTGTTGTTTTAAGGACAAAGTTCGTATTCGCTACAAAATCGCAGTCTGTTATTGTCTTGAATCGTACGCCAATCTGACGATGGTTTGCGGTCCTTGCATTAATCGTCCCGGGCAAACCGGTGTCCTTAGGATATCCAGGTTGTTCAGTAAGATTGTATGTATAAGTATTGCCCGAAATGGTGGGAGACAAAGAAGTCCAATTGCCTGCACCCAGCGGATATTCGGCTTCAAAACTTCCGAAAACAGGGACTAATCCCGAAGGAGCCTTGATAGAAAAGGTATTATCAACGATATTACCAGCCTGAGAACTGTTTACAGCATACTTAAAGCTGGCAGGCTCACATAAATCGATGGTACCAACCGGAACAGATATCGGAATAATTTCTACCTCAGAAGCTACGGGATCAAATTTAAGCCAGATAGAAGATCCCCCGCAAGGACTAGCATCCGGATTAGTTGGAAAACCACTACAATTCCAACCAGCAAGCACTTTTAAGCTATCCTTTCCAGATGTGGTGTAATTGAAGGAGATGCGGTAATCGCGATTTGTTCCCGAAGAGAGTCCCGTAGCACTTAATTGATACCATTTACCGCCAGAATAGGAAATTGGAGTGAGTACCGTATTTGATAATACATCTTTAATCTCCTTTACTTCAATACCTGATTTGGTCGGTATTCCAAGCCATGTGTAAGGTACGGTTGAAGTACTTGCAGATGATAATCGCACCATCCAACTCTCTACAGGAGCTGCAGCCTGTATCAAACCGGTTTGATCGCTGATCAAGATATCGGGCTTAGAGATAACCGAGTTGAATATCGGATCAGAATGACCATCAGGACCTTCAAGAATAACTGACATCCCAGAAGGAGTAGAACTACCGGCATAGGCATAATAGAAATCTTTAACAAAAGTTTTAACTATAATATTTTCAACTGGTTGCGTTGCACATGTCGGTCTGACTTGCACTGTAACGTAACCGCCATAAGCGTTTGCAACGGTAATTGGTAAATTCTTCCAGGTACCAGGGTTAATAAAGGTGTAAATATGTCCGTTTATACGATTAGGGATCATAGGAATTGAACCTGGGAACAGACTGGCCCGGAACGCTGCAGAAATAAATTCATACCCAACCGGAACATCCAATACAACAGAATCAATGTACATTGCTGGCCGGTATTCGTTTTGAAAAAGCACCCCGGAAGAATTGAATCTTCTGGCCAGATAATAGGAATTACCTCCCAGCACAAACGCTTCACAACCATTTGTATTGAAGGGATCCGTTCTATTCTCCTTAAATGTACCTACAATGTACATTTCGGGAACAACAAATTTAGATTCATCTCTTCCGCCTGATGCATTGATGTTGTAAAAAGCCCAACGATTACCCGATTGAATATCATTAAGGGGCAATCCGTTGTTTGTTGAAACCTGGTATTTTGAAACGGTAAAAATGCTGTCTCCAGTGAGCAATCCCCCTACAGGCAACAAAGAAGTAATATCCCAGTCAATGCTTTGCTGTGAAGCTGTAGAACTAGTCTGTGATGCGGCATTCAAGCTTCCGAAGCTAACCAGTACACCGCCTCTGTATATATTTACATTTGCAATAATCGGCGTAAGTTTATTAATGCCTACCGGTTCAATGCTTGTTTTATCTAGTATCAGCTCAAGATGAATGTTGGATGCAGCATTAATCTGCCTGGCAGATCCCGCTATCTGGATTGTATCCAGGTATAGAGCTTTAGACAAATCGAAAGCACTTATTGCTGAAGCGGATTGCCTGGTTACAAGGGTTGCATCAGTCCAACCCAATGATCCATTGGTTCGCCTGACAACTGGAATATAGGTTGTAGGGCCGGCTATTAATACAATAGGACAGAATGCAACGGTTGTGACAGTGGCACAAACCAGATCTCCCTGACATTTGCAGAAAGTTGTGATATCTTGAATTTTCTCAAGTGTATAGTTAAAGTTTTTGGTCCCACCGCCTTTGGTACAATTATATACCAGATCAATATTAAATGAATCGAACAGATTAGTTAAAGACGTGTAAATAACAGTGTCGCCTATTTGTGTGTAAGTAGCAGGTATTGAACCATAGTCAGGGTTTCCTGAACCTGAAACATTAACTCCCGCTGGCAACACAACCTTCCAACGGTAACGGGTATTAGCTCCATCATAATAAGAACCATTTAAGTTGAAACCTGCATCTAATTTTAATCTGAATGGAACATTTTCAATAATGTTTGCTGGTAAATAAGCTGTTCCCAAAAATTGCTCTTCTGTTATTTCAAAAGAATCAATCAACGGGAGATTGGAACTTATTGCGTCCGCAGTAATCAAATCCTTATCGCACATAGTGTGAAACTTGACCGTGGCTGAAAATCCGGCGTGGGATTTTTCGGTATTGCAAGCTACAGAACAATTAAATTTTAGAGTTGCTTTTAATAGTACCGATTGGCCACCAGGAAGGTCATCAAAATACCCATCACCGTCCTTATCATCTAATCCAACTGGTCCATCAGGATCTGATGTGAACAAATTATTAAGGTTCACGGACATTATTCCATTTGTAATTGTAAACGGAACAGATAGTTCTCCAACGTGAACATTGCTCAGAGTAAACAATGACATGTCCATTGCGGCAAGAACCTTACCCTGGCTGCTTTGCCCCTGAAGTATTGCAACATCATACATTGTTGCGGCTTTTACATCGCCAGTGCCGCCATTGGTAAGTTTAAGTGTATAATCGAAAGGAGTGCATTTGTCCACAAACCCAATATTCTCCCTTGAAATATTTGTATAGGCAGGTACTCCGTTAGCAGCGGAAATAGTACTTTGTCCACCAGCCGCCTGACACCAATCGCCTGGCATGGCACTACAACCCCAGCCGGCTAAATAAGAAGAAGATGCAGAATCGCACTGTTTAACCTTAAACGTTTCGGAAAAAACAAGGCTTTCGCCATTGCATAATAAACCATCATTAGTAAGTTCGGTACCGCTAATTGTAAAGAACAATGTATCACCTTTAACGGATTTAGGTATAATCAGTTTACCGTCGAGCATAAGCGATTTTAATTCAATTCCTGATTTAGGATACACCACGTAAAAATGCACTTTATCAGCACAGCCATCAGCGCCATTGGTAATGGTAAAATTACGTGTGTAAATACCGCCAGGAACTGTATTATTTACAGCTAAAGGTTGACCAAACGAGAAGGAAGGATATCTGATATTATAAGGATTTACTGAAGGATCACTTTCCCTAGTGGTACCAGCAGAGCCCTTTACTGTTACTGCATCTTTGAAAATGCCTCCACCTAATACAAAAGTCCGCGCTGAGCAAGATGCATACCGTTTTAAAGTAAATGTGATATTCTGTCCCACTGAGAGCACAGCAGGGGTTATTACAAAAATGGGGGCGTCGGGTGTGCCTCCTGCATCTGCAATATTAAGTGAAGGTGTTCCTCCTGTTTTGGTTACAGTGCCGGAGACGTAACTGACGCCCTGCGGGAAATTGATGAATATACTGTCGTTGCTTGTTGTCATTGCTCCTACATTCACCTGCACAGTTAGCAAAGTGGTATCGAGGCAAATGGTTATTCCCTGAGCTGAAGTTGGATACTGAATGACGAACTGAGCTTGGCTTGCAAAAGACATACACGTTAAAACCAGAAATAACAATCGTCTTAATTTGGTTGTCGAGTTGAGAAGTTTCATAACTTAGTAAAAATTGGTTATTGGTAATTCTTTTTATGCTTATTGTTCAAATTGAACGAAACAAAATCAGGAAAGTTTCATTTTCATCATAATATAATTAGCTAATTAAGAAAATATTTAAACAGATATTTTAGGCAGGTCAATTGGAGTATGAATTTCTGGTTATCCACATCACTCTTAGTCGAATATAAATTAAACAATTACAACATACTGATCTACAATAAAATTATAGATCAACCAATATCTGAATATTGCTTAATAATCACATTAAAATTTTTATTTGTAAAGATATTCCTAAAATGAGAAAATTAAACGTTGTAAAACTCCTAACAATCAGAGCGACCAATGAGTTCCAAAAGTTTTACAAACGCAAAAAAGGGCTTAAAAAACAATTCGTTTCTTAAACCCGTTGAAGATTTTTTTGTTTTAACCTTAGAGCATCAGTTGAAAATGTAATTCACAAACAGAAGATCAATTTAGAAAATCAATTACCTTGAATTATCCAGCCAATATATGATTTGCTCTTTAAATTATCGAGCGCTTTCAATGCTTGACTATAGGAATTGTATTTATTTCCAACCCTGACAGGCTCCGAATCGTTAAGAACTATTGCTTCAATACCATCTGCCTTAAGCTGCTGAACAAATTTATTCGCATTGATTGTATCTTTGAAAGAGCCCATAATAAGACTAAATTCGCTATCATTTGTCAATATGCTGGCATTGTTTGCAAATATTGACCCATTTTGTTTATATGAACTGTACGACCGAGTATGATCAGATTTTCCATTCGAGTAATCTCCAATTACTTGTTTAACCGGTTCACTACTTAAAAACCCAGGAATATAAAGTTCCGTCCTTCTGTTATCGCGATGTTGTGCTGGTGTGAGAATTTGTCCCGCAATACTTTTATTAATTAATTGTGATTCTCCATAACCTGTACCTTTGACATTCGAATTATCGATCCCCTTTGAAACGATGTAATCGATTGCAGCCTTCGCACGTAATTGCGATAATTTCAGGTTATATTGCTGCGGGCCGCGCGCATCTGTGTGTGAACTAAGCTCAACTTTCAATGTAGGGTTTTCTTTTGTGAACGATACAAGCCGATCGAGTTCGATGGCCGATTCAGGCAAGATATCCCATCTATCAAAATCGTAATATATATTTTTCAATACAATCTTTTCATTTACAATCATATCAAGCGAAATTGTATCTTTAAGAATAACACCAGGTTTGGGAATTCCTATTGAAATTACAATTACATTATCTTTATAACCAAGGGCTGATGCAGTAGTATTGCACACCGAATTTTTCTTAAATATAAAAGAAGTTTTACCATCGTTTCCGGTCATATTTGTTTTTCTGCTACAAAAATTCACCATTGCTCCGGGAATCGGTTTCCTGTTTTTTCCATTAACGACGACAATTTCCTGCTCATAATCAACGTCTTTATCAAAGGTCAACTTGTAAATATCGTCATTTCCTGTGCCCGGACGATTGGAAGTCATATAACCGAATTCAACTTTTTCAGGAAGCGTCATTGCAAAATCGTCGTATGTACTATTTATTGGCTCATGGAATTGAGTAACCGCTCCTTTGGGATCATTCATTTTTTTAAAGAATAAATCGAAGCCTCCTTTACTATTATGACCAGTTGAAGCAAAAACTAAAAATCGCTGAGGAAAACTATTCCCAGTAATAAAAGGAAATTCATCTTTTCCACTTGTATTGACATCAGATCCAAGATTTACAGGATTTCCCCATTTGCCATTTTTGCGAATAGACAGATATAGATCAGTCTCCCCAAAACCACCAGGCATATCGCTGGCAAACACCAATGAATCGCCTGAAACAGTTATTGCAGGTTGACCGACTGAAAAAGCAGCGTTATTAAAAGGAAAATCTTCTACGACAGTCCAGATTCCCTTAACCTTCTTTGCAACTACAATCCGTAATTTAATTTCCTCATTTCGAAATGGTTGATATTTAACCAACGGATTAACGTAGTTTGACTGTGTTACAAACAATTCACCGGTTCTGGCGCACCACGATACAGGACCATCATGAAATCGGGTAATAAACTCTTCCAATGGCTGACGCGCGCTCACAACATTTCCATAAATATCAATGGCTGCCTTATATAGGTCGTAAAACTCTTTAGCTTTCAATTCTTTATCTGACTTCTCAATCACTTCGTCGCGGAATGAGGAGAAATAGATGGAATCGCCAATAACTGCAGGACCAAAATCGCTCCGGATAGTATTTGACAAAATTTCAGAAACCTTTACTGTCGATAAATCAAACAATCCTGTTTTTGTGGATTGAGAATTACCGTAAACGAATGTCATCATTATTGAAATAAGAATAAATGTACGTTTCATAGATTCCTTTTTTTATAAGGTTAAAATTCTCTAAATGGTATCCGAACAATAAAACTTCGGCTTTACTTTCTGAATTACAGGCAACTAAAAAAAACCAATAAAATATAAATTAGAAATAACGAGGTGACACATATCTCCGCTTCGTAAATGCTATCTCATAAGAGACCATTATTTCGTGTACGCCCTGCTGATTTTTTCTAATTTCAGTAATCGGAAAATCAGCAGCATATCCTATTCTGAATCTGCTATTTAATATCCATTGGGCAATTGCACCAAAAGCATCTCCTGACCGATACATTCCACCAATCCAGAACTTTTCAGCCAGTAAAAAATTGCCCGAAATATCGTACTGAAATGGAAGTCCTACGACTGCTTTTGTCATAAATGTTGGCTTAAATTTCACATTGTCAGTGATATTAAACAAAACACCTCCAGCAAAATATAACTGACGGATATCCGACATTGTAGAGAAATTGCCTTTACTCTCCTGAAGAAGGCGCGGCAACGATAAGCTTAAGTAATATTTTGGCGACGATAAGAATACTCCAAACCCAAAATTTGGCATAAACTCATTCACAACTTCACCCAGCAACACCTGGTCAGGAGTTCCGTCAGGATATGGTTCTAAACTATTTAGATCATTATTGTAGTTGGAAAATCCACCCTTTATCCCAAAACGTAATGAAGTATTGGTATTGAGCAAAACCCGGTAAGAATAATCCAAATTGACCATAATCCGCCGTACAGGTCCTGTTTTGTCATTCACAACATCAAAGCCGACTCCAACATTTTGAGTCTGCAAAGGTGTTTGAAACGAAAAGGTCTGAGTAGTGGGATGACCAGTAAAACCGACCCACTGATGTCGGCTCAAAGCTAAAAACCCCATTGTTTGCCAACTTCCTACATAAGCCGGATTAATTGTCTGAAGGTTGAAAATATATTGGGTGTACATTGGATCCTGCTGACCAATAGAATATAAAGGACCGCTTAGTATAAGCAATGCCAGTACAGCTTTTCTTAATTTATCCACGATTTTCATATTGGTTCTTTTCTTGATTTTCACCTGATTATTGAAGCAGTTATGACTGAATAAATGGTTTAACTATTTTCCGAGGAAAATAAAACCGGTAAGAACCTTCCCATCACCCAGTTTAAGGATGTAATAATAGGTTCCGACAGGTAATACATCATTCATCAAATTCCATTTATTCTCAGACCGTCCATTCCAGAACGCCTCATCTTCGCTTCCCCAAAAGTCCAGATTACCATAATGGTCTTTTTTGAATATCAAATTGCCGTTGCGATTAAATATCTGCATTTCAGGATTATCATAAAGATACAAGCACCTGATCTTTAAATAATCATGAACACCATCAGCGTTTGGCGTAAACACATTAGGTACAAATATCTCGCAGCTGTCATTCTTTGTTACTACAATTGTTACTGTTGCAATCGAGCACAGCGAAGGAGTGACATTATCACATATCTGATATGTAAATTTATCATTACCAATAAAATCCATTACTGGCTGATACATGAAATCACCATTGGCTGAGAGTACTAATTTACCGTGTGCAGGAGCTACAATAGGCAATGTGATTAAAATGATAGCATCATTTTCAATGTCATAGTCGTTGTTAAGAATATTCCCCTCTACCTTTTCGTTCTCCCTGGTAGTAATAATATCATCAACTGCTATTGGTGAGTCATTCACCGGCGACACTGTGATATTTAGATTTGCGGAAGCACTTAAGCCTTCCTTATCAATAACTTTATAGTTAATCTGAGGAACACTTCCATTATAATGCTGAAAAGGAATAAATGTGAATGTACCATCAGAAATGATGACAATGGTTCCAACATCACCAATAGTTGCTGTTTCTCCCGGTAGGTAAGAATTCGAACCAAGTGTAAAAGACACAAGTGTTAATGGTTCTCCTTCCGGATCCAAATCATTTGAAAATATATTTCCGGTTGCCGTATTGTGTTCAGCAACAGTAAAATTATCATCAACTGCTAAAGGCGCTCTATTATTTGATTTAACTGTGACCGTTATTTTACCAGGATTTGATAAAACACCATTATTATCCATAACGATATACTGAATAGCAACAAGCCCCACAAAATGTGCAACCGGAGTAAAAGCAACTTCACCTGTAGCCGATACAGTAAAAGCACCTTTATTGGGAACCTCAACAGTTGTCTGCTGATTCGAATTTAAAGGATCAAGATCGATTGTTGACGAAATGATCGTACCGTCATAATCGATATCATTAGAGACGATATTGAATGTTATGGGAATATCTTCAATGGTGCTAATGGTGTCATCTACTGCCATTGGAGGATCAATCAGAATCCGTACACCACTTTTTACACAACCGTTTTTGTCAGTAACCTGAAGATTATAAGTTCCGTACTTAAGTCCCACTAAATTTTGGCTCGTCGAAGTGAAAGAATCTGGTCCCGTCCACAAATAATTGGATGGTTGAGTTCCACCTGTAATAATCGCATCAATTTTCCCATCCGATGCTTTTGATTTAGAGGGATTAGTTTCAGTCAAAGCCAAAGATAAAGGAACGGCAGACTCACGAATCGTATCGTTGGTTAATAGGAAACAACCATTTGCATTTGTGATCTTTAACGTATAAATACCTGGAGCCAATTTATTAATAACTGATCCTGTATTGGTATACGATGCTGGACCAGTCCATTCATATGTAAAGGTACCGGTTGCTGCTCTGGCAACTAATGATCCATCGGCCGATCCGGTACATGTAACGTTTTTGACCACTACACTTTCCAAAACCGGAATACCTAAAATCTGAATCTGAGCAGAATTGGAGTAAGCATTGCAACCTCCCGAAGCTGCAATCGAATACGAAACTGTATATGTCCCAGGGACGCTTAATCCAGGTGTTATCGATCCATTTGAAGGATCTATTTTAAGCCCTTCAGGAGCGCTAAATATTCCACCTGTTGAGCCAGTTAGCACAACAGGAAGCGATGTCAAATCAGCATTACAGATAGTAGCCGGGTAGCTTATCGTTGCTGCCGGTGTCGCAGTAACCGTTACGTTATGCGCTGCAATAGCAGGTCCGTTGCAACCTGCGGCATTAACTGTAATGATGCTCGGGCCACTCCAGCCTGCAACATAGTTCACCAGCCCTGAAACGGCATCCACGGTATTTCCCCCAGTTAAGGATGCGGCATCAAGACTGTATGTTAATCCGGTTGTGCCAACTGAAGTGGCAGTATAAGTTACAGAACCAACACCCTGACACCTCGTTGATGTTGCACCTAAATTAAATTCAGGTATACTTACAGTTGGAGTTACAGTGACCAAAGTTGATGCGGAATTAACAGCTGGGCAACCTCCACTTTGAACAACCACTCTGAATTGGATGGTATCAGCTAGTGCACCAGATGTATAAGCAGTTGTAGTGTTTGATATATCTGTCCATGTACTAAATGGTGATACTGAACTTTGCCATTTAACAACATTTCCTGTTTGCCCTGATGCTGTAAGTAATCCGCTTACGCTTCCTGAACAAATTGTTGTACCTCCCGATACTATTCCGCCAACGCTTGCAGGTAAAACTGTTACCGTTGCAAATAAGGAATTTTCTACTGAGCAGTTACCGCTTTGAACAACAGCTCTAAAATGTGTTTCCTGCGTTAGTGCTCCACTTGTATAAGTTGCTGTAGTATTGGCAATATCAGTCCAAACACTAAATGGTGCAACAGAACTTTGCCATTTCACAACCGATCCCGTATGACCAGAAAGTGTAAGTAC
>JAAFHB010000145.1 GCA_010906965.1 Mariniphaga sp.
AGACTTAAGTATTGCAGCAACCGTAATATATGCGTCTCGTTCGAGCATCAATGCTCCAAGTACGGCTTCTTCCACCTCAGGTGCCTGTGGTGGTATTTTCCCATATTGAGCGTTCAGCTGCTCAATGGTCATTTTCGATTTGGTCTTGTTACGGAAATTATTTGTTTCGGCAGGCATAACGAATGTTTAGCAAAAAAATATTTTTAATTATTTTGTAATAATTAACTGAAATAGTGTGCGATAGATTAATAATCAAAGCGACCTTCAATCACCGGGCTTCGTTGATGAATGGTGGTCTTCTTCCTTCAAAAATAGCATTCAATTCTGGATTTTGAAACCTGACAAAGCGCATAGAATAGGGTATCAGTTCCCGGCTCAGGCGCTTGGGCTTCGCATAATAATTGTGAACAGCCGAACGAACATGGTTATTCACAAAATGTTGAAATCTTTCGAATAGCGCAAGATCCGGATAACCCGTTATCTTCCAATATCAGTTTTTCATCCCCGACAGAATGATATCGGTTATTAAATCGGTCATATTCAGTTCCATTGCCTTGATTTGTTGTGGGATAAAACTGGTTTCGGTCATTCCCGGAACGGTATTTACCTCCAAAAAATAGAAGATTTCGTCTTTTAGGATATAATCAATGCGCACAATACCCCGACAACTACAGAGGTCGTATATTCGGGAAGAGAGGGCCTGAACTTTCAATGTTAACTCTTCAGAAATTCTGGCAGGTGTAATTTCGTCAGCCATCCCAGGGATATATTTCGATTCGTAATTGAAGAATTCGTTTTTTGGAATTACTTCAGTTACCGGCAAAACTAATTTTCGCTGTCCGGTTTTGACAACTCCAACAGTAAATTCTTTCCCATCAATGAATTGCTCTATAATTGCTTCGGGACTTTCGTCAAGTGCCTTGTTTACCGCCTCAACTAATTCCTTAGCTTCCTTCACTTTGGTTACACCAAAACTTGAACCTCCTGCACTTGGCTTTACAAATAAGGGAAGGCCTAATGATGCAATGATCTGTTCTGAACTGTACTTTTCGCCGGTGATCAGGCGTACTGATTGGGCCATTGGAATGTCAAAGCTCCTTAAGTAATTGTTGCAGAAAAATTTATTGAAGGTTAGAGCCGATGATTGTACATCGCATGAGGAATAGGGTACATGCAGCATTTCGAAATAACCCTGTAATAAACCATCTTCTCCGGGTGTTCCGTGAATGATGATATAGGCATAATCGAATTTGCATTTTTGTCCGTTCACAGTGAATGAAAAGTCGGATTTGTCAATATCTGACAGCTTGTTTTCTCCGTCAAGAACAACCCATTCTTCACCTTTAATTCTTACTAACCATGGGGTGAATAATTCCTGGTTAATAGCCTTTAACACATTGGCTCCGCTTCTGACCGATATAACATACTCTGATGAGTCGCCTCCTGCAACGATCGCAATATTTTTTTTACTCATTGTTTATATTTGTTGATCTGAATCTCTGTTTGATATATAGTTGCGCCATTTATCAACCAACTGACCTAAATTTTCGGGTAATTCGGAATCGAAAATCATCTCTTCTTTGGTCACCGGATGGATAAAGCCAAGAATCTTGGCATGTAGCGCCTGGCCGGGAATCATCGAAAAGCAATTTTCGACAAACTGCTTATACTTTGCAAATGTTGTTCCTTTCAGAATTCGGTCTCCGCCATATACATCATCATTAAAGAGTGGGTGGCCGATGTGCTTCATATGGACCCGAATCTGGTGTGTTCGTCCTGTTTCCAAAACGCATTCCACAAGATTGACATACCCAAGCCTTTCGATCACCCGATAATGCGTGACGGCTGGCTTGCCTGTTAACCCATCGGGGTATACGGTAAAAACCTGACGATTTTTGGTGCTACGACCTATGTTTCCCTCAATTGTCCCATAGTCAGAAGCCAAATTCCCCCATACCAGGGCAACATACTTTCGTTTTGTTGTTTTATTAAAAAACTGGAGCGCCAGGTTGATCTTAGCCAGTTCGGTTTTGGCAACGACCAATAATCCCGAGGTGTTTTTGTCAATACGGTGAACCAAGCCTGGCCGGGGGTCATTTCCTCCATACAATTCAAGGTCCTGGTATTTATAAACCAGTCCGTTAACAAGTGTTCCGCTGTAATTCCCATGTCCGGGATGAACTACGAGACCAGCCGGTTTATTGATGATTATAAGTTCATTATCTTCGTATACGATGTTCAATGGAATGTTTTCGGGAAGAACTTTTAGTTCGCGTCTTGGATAGTCAAGCATTACAGTGACCTCTTCGCCTGGCTTGACGCGATAGTTCCCTTTAACCGAAACTCCATTTGCAAAAATGCTTCCGGCCAGAGCCGCTAACTGTATCCGGTTTCGCGATATCCCCTCGATCCGGTTGGTCAAAAACTTATCGATGCGTAATAATCCCTGACCGGGATCAGCTACAAAACGGTAATGTTCAAATTGTTCAATTTCTTCACCGGTATCATCCAATTCATCCGGGTCAATATCATCTGTTAAAGAATTCATCAAGTACCTGTTATTATTATTTTATTTCAGAATTTGTGGCTTCAGTTTTTATCTTTAACCATAAATCAACTGATATTCCGGGCATTACACGTGCAGTAGAGTCGGGCAGTGGCATCTGTTTCCATACCACGGCACTCAAAGTATCTTCTTTAGTAAGAATGGAGGAGTCGAAAATGATTGAACCAGGAGCTAATGATTTACTTTTTAAAGTGTCGCGGGCGGCTGTTAATGATAATGAGGTAAGATCAGGAATGAGGGTTTCGCCGCCAGCCGTATTTTTACCAACCACTAAATCAATTGTTGAGCCATTGTCCAATCTCGAACCTGGTGAAATCATTTGCCCGTTGTGCTTTTGTTCAAGGACAAGATCATTAAACTCAGAAGGACGCATTTCAATGTTTCCCAGTGCAAATCCTTTTGATTCGAGTAAAACACTTGCCTGCCGCATTGAAACATCCGTTAGTTTAGGGACTTCCACTTGTTCTGGCATCGAGGATGCCAAAGTGATGTAAATGACTCTGTTAGGTTTTATCTTATGCCCGGCTAAAGGGTTCTGCATTACGACAGTCCCTGGCTGAACCTCTTTCCGATAGATCGTATCTTCAATAACGAACCGGATATTGTTTTTACCAATAAGCGTTTTTACCTCGCTAAGTGTTAGTCCTTTAAGATCGGGAGTGGAAATGTTTTCTCCTTTATTGGTATAGAATGAAAGCATTGTCATCGTAAACCAAATCAATATAAATGTCAGTACGACAGCGATTCCTAAGTTTTTGAGGAAGATTTTGCTGGTGAAAAATTCTTTTAGCTGCATACGATCTGTTTCAATAGTTTATCAATGGGAACAAAATTAGTCCTAAACTTTCAATTAGAAAATTGATCTGCGATTATTTAGGGGAATATTCTGATGACGTTTGCTGTTGTATGCGCTTTGTCAGCAATTGTGGATTGAAAATAATCGGCATAAACACAAAAGGTAAAGAACACAGTTCTTTACCTTTTGTTTGAGATTATTGAACAACAATCTTTTATCTCTTGTGGTGTGGTTCGTCCGAAACACTCAGTTTTGCACGACCTTTTCTGCGACGAGCTTTTAAAACTTTACGTCCGTTGGCTGTCGACATTCTTTCACGGAATCCGTGTTTGTTGATTCTTTTTCTATTCGATGGTTGAAATGTTCTTTTCATCTCGGACAAATATTTTATTAATTTACACTGTTTCTTCTACATTTTGGAGTGCAAAAATAAGTCTTTTTTAGTTGATGGCAAAACAAATATTGAAATAGAATGCATTTATTTCGATCCATTAT
Source organism: Mariniphaga sp. (assembly GCA_010906965.1). Lineage (GTDB taxonomy): Bacteria > Bacteroidota > Bacteroidia > Bacteroidales > Prolixibacteraceae > JAAFHB01. The sequence continues at coordinate 3,858 of JAAFHB010000145.1, forward strand.
TTATTTACGGGCAGAAAAACCACTTTTTTCGTTTCGAAAAATGGTTCACTAAAGAAATTTGCGATTTCTCTCACTTCGATTTTTCGTTTAAAATCTTTAATTTCTTCCTGAAAATCACCACCTTTCAAATAAATTATTCCATTCGGAAGTGCATTCAGCGGTTTGCGTGAAATATTCTTTTTCACCATTTCAACAAATGCAGGAAATGTTGTGACTGCTCGTGAAATCACGAAATCAAATTCTTCCTTCACTTCCTCGACTCTGCCATGTATTGCTGTAACATTCTTTAATTCAAGTTCATCTGCAACTGCCTGTACAACTTTTATTTTTTTCCCGATCGAATCAATCAGGACAAAATGGCTTGTTGGAAATAGGATGGCGAGCGGAATTCCAGGGAAACCACCTCCGGTTCCCACATCCAGAATGCGTGTCCCTGGTCTAAAATCGATGATTTTGGCAATTGCCAGCGAATGTAAAATGTGTTTTTCGTACAACGAATCAATATCTTTTCGTGAAATGAGGTTGATTTTTTCATTCCAGTCGCGATAAATGGGACCCATTTTTTCGAAAAGGATTATTTGTTCCGGCGTTAAATTGGGGAAATACTTTAAGATTTTCAGCATATTATTCTATGAAAAGGTAAACTAATCGCTTATCTCTGTGTTTTTTAGGAGTTCAAAAAGCATCTCGCGCGATCGGAATAATTGTACTTTTACTGTTCCCAGCGGCAGATCCAACTCCTCGGCTATTTCTGCATAGGAATATTCTTTGAAATAGCGTAATTCAAGTAGTGTACGGTAGCGGGGCTTTAACGTGGAAACGGCTTTTCGTAACAGTTTGGCATTTTGTTCTTTAATAAAAGCCTCCTCTGGTGAGTCTGATTCTGTCCGAATATTGTAATTGTACTCGATTCCAATAATTTTATCGTTTCCAATTGTCGGCTCAAGCGGAACTGTAACAGTTCTTTTCTTGCGCAAATGGTCGATTGCATTATTCGACGCGATGCGGAACAGCCATGTGCTGAAAGCGAAATGAGGCTCGTACTGGTTAATGTTGGTAAATGCTTTCCCAAATGCTTCGATTGCAAGATCTTCAGCCTCTGTTTTATTATTTACCATTTTTAAAAGCATACAGAAGATGGCGTCTTTATAACGCTTCATAAGTTGGGCGAATGCTTTTTGATCGCCTAAGCGGGCCGCATTAACTAACTCAAAATCGTGCCTGGCATTTTCCGAAAGATTTGGGTTTATTTCCATTTGCGCTTCTGACCGGTAAATAGCTGATTTAATGAGACAATAGTGTTGAAGAGTGGAAGAATGAATCTATAAACTAAAAGCCCGGGGAAAAGATTTTTTTCTCCAAGGCGTTTCGTCGCAACAATTCCCCAAACTAATTCATGAATGATTTTTACTAACCAGATTCCAGCCACCCAAAGCCGCCAGGGTGAAAGAATCAAAAGAGCAATCATCGAAATATCAAAAACAAGTCTGCTGATTGTATTAATCCATAAAAACGCACTTTGTCCAACGGTAAATTTTTTCTTTAGTAACAACTGTTTCTTTTTAAAGTTCATTCCATCATACCAATCGGTGTCTCCAACATATGAAACGGCAGTTGGCTTGTTAAGGAGATAAACTGAATTTGAGCGGTTTGATATTTTGTTGAGGTACAATTCGTTTTCACTAAATGGAGAATCAAGTACCGCTGCAAAACCTCTTCGACTCAGAAATTGCTCACGTTTGTAGGCTATGTTCATGTCGGTGATGGGCATTGATAAGCCAAGGTAACGAGATGAACCGTAGAGAACAAAAGAATCGAAATTTTCGTATCTTATAAATTTACGCATCGCACCGTTTGAATTTGTATAATTTACGAATCCAAATGCTGCTTCGGTTTTTGGATTCAAATCCGCAGCAAAAGCTTTCAGCCAGTTCTTATCAGCCACACGGCACAAAGGGTTTAAAAACACCAGCCATTCTTTGGACGCAGCCCTGATTCCGATTGTAATGGCCAGTGCATTAGGAAAATCGGTCTCCTGAATGATGCGGCTCGTTTTGATTTTGTTAGATTGCAATTTAAGTTCGGTGAGATACCACTCCGTACCGTCGAACGAACAATCGTCAACAACAACGACTTCAAAATCGGGATAATCCTGTTCAAGAAGCGAAGGGAGGAGTTCTCTGAGATTTTCTTCGTAATTTCTTGATGGAACAATGATTGAGAACGAAGGGCATATAACTGGTTTATCTTTCTTTTTGCCGCTTAAGGTGAAATGGGCCATCAAAATTTGATAAAACAATTGTATAAAAAACATCAGCACAAATCCGAAGATCAGTGCCAGTTCTGCAACACTAAATGAAAACCCGCTTATTGCAATCATAATTATATTGTGGAAAGTGTTCAAAATTACAAATTGGCATCAGAAATAAGGTGTTTTTTCAGAAATTCTTAACGATTTATTCACCTTTAATGATATTCTTTCATAATGACTATCTTTACGCCGCGAAATTTTTAAAATGAAATTTGAACTCCAATGCACAGCTCCGTTATCAAAAGCACGGGCAGGGAAAATAGAAACAGCACATGGTCAAATAGATACTCCGATATTTATGCCAGTGGGCACGTTGGGATCAGTGAAGGGTATCCATTTTAAGGATCTGAAAGAGGATATTAAAGCTCAGATTATACTTGGCAATACTTACCATTTATATTTGCGGCCCGGTGCCGAAATCATCGAAAAAGCCGGTGGACTCCATAAATTCATAGGATGGGATCGGCCAATTCTAACAGATAGTGGCGGTTTTCAGGTTTTTTCGCTTGGCGATATCCGGAAACTGACAGAAGAGGGCGCCCGGTTTCAGTCGCACATTGATGGTTCACGTCATCTGTTTACTCCTGAAAATGTTGTTGATATTCAACGGTCTATCGGAGCCGACATTATAATGGCATTCGATGAATGCACACCTGGTGATGCCGATTACGATTATGCACGTAAGTCGTTGGAATTGACCCAACGGTGGCTCGAACGGTGCATCAAAAGATTTAGTGAAACAGAACCTAAGTATGGTTATTCACAATCTTTATTTCCAATCGTTCAGGGATGTGTTTATGCTGATTTACGCAAAAAGGCAGCGGAGCACGTTGCTTCTTTCGATAGTGACGGTTATGCCATCGGTGGACTTTCGGTAGGAGAAAAGGAAGCTGATATGTACGCGATGATAGAAGTTGTGAATGCAATTCTTCCGGAGAATAAACCACGATACCTGATGGGCGTGGGTACACCTATTAATATTCTTGAGGGAATTGATCGCGGAGTCGATATGTTCGATTGTGTGATGCCCACCAGAAATGGCAGAAATGGAATGCTGTTTACCCGGAATGGAATCATCAATATTAAAAATAACAAATGGCGTGATGATTTTTCGCCAATTGATCCTGATGGTACATCGTTTGTTGATTGCCAATATTCGAAGGCTTATCTACGGCACCTTTTTCAGTCGAAGGAGATGCTTGGTGCTCAGATTGGAAGCATTCACAATCTTGCTTTTTATCTTTGGCTTGTCGGTGAAGCCCGTCAGCAGATTCTGGCAGGTACTTTCAAACCATGGAAGGAAATGATGGTGAAGCAAATTGGGAAACGATTGTAAGTTAATCGGTTAATATTAAATATAAATTAAGACGGATGGTCTCAAAATTTATTTCAAGGATCGACCAATATATCATTAAAAAATACCTGGGAACTTTTTTCCTGGCTATTACATTGATAATTAGTATCTCAATAATTTTCGATATCTCTGAAAATATTGATGATTTTATTACCAAAAAGGCACCCTTACATGCAATTGCCGTTGACTATTACCTGAATTTCATCCCTTATTTTGCCAACCTTTTCAGCGCGTTGTTTACATTTATTGCCGTCATTTTCTTCACAAGTAAGATGGCGTATAACTCAGAGGTTATTGCAATTCTTGCCAGCGGAATTTCATACAGACGCTTTATGCGTCCTTATATGATAGCAGCTGGTATAATAGCGCTAATGTCATGGTTTTTAGGGAATTTCATCATCCCTGTCTCAACCGAAGCACGTGTAAATTTCAGAAATACCTACATCAAAAACGAATACATCAACAGCGATAAAAACATTCATCGACAGCTGGAACCCGGATTGTTTGTTTATATGCAGAGTTACAATAATAAACTTGATTTGGGCTACCGATTCTCAATGGACCAGTTTGTCGATCGAAAACTGGTCTCTAAACTGATTGCCGAAAGTATAAAATGGGATCGGGATAAAAAGAAATGGGTAATTCAGAATTACTATATCCGCGATATGCATGGAGCAGAGGAGGTTATTAAAACAGGTACGGCTATCGATACTACACTGCGGATGCTGCCTTCTGACTTTGGACAGCAATTTAGCAAGGAGGAGACCATGGATTACTGGCAGATCAGCGATTATATTAAAGATCTGAAACTACGTGGCGTTGATAATGTGGCGCGCTACGAACAGGAAAATTACCGTCGGACTGCAGGGCCAATCAGTACCTTTATCTTGACAGTTATCGGCGTTTCGCTGGCTTCGCGCCGGATGAGGGGCGGGATGGGTTTACATCTTGGATTGGGCTTATTATTAAGCTTTTCGTATATCATGTTTATGCAGGTCTCTACCATCTTTGCCATCAAGGTTGGCTTTAATACCCTACTTGCCGTTTGGCTTCCCAATATTGTATATTCGTTGATCGCAATTGGCCTTTACAGGTGGGCCTCAAAATAATTAGAACATTTTACCTTCATAGTCTATTCTTTGATTCATAAAGAATTAGTGAAGTTTTATTTTTAAATTGGGTAGTTAGAAGTGGAAATATTGTACTTTTGCAACCGGATTTTTGAGACCAAACAGTGTTTGACTCGGGTAATAAACGATGAATTAGTAATTTAAAACACACTTATGTCATTTAAGAGAAACATCCTTGACCTCCGAAAAAGAAAAAGGGAGGCCCAGCAGGGAGGTGGTGAAAAAGCCATTGAGAAGCAGGTGGCTATGGGCAAAAAGACTGCCCGCGAAAGGATAAAAGCCATTCTGGACGAAAATTCTTTTCACGAGTACGATCTCTTTGTTGAACACACAGGCCGTGATTTCGACATGGAGAAAAAAGTATTACACGGCGATGGTGTCATTATTGGAACCGGAACCATGTACAATCAGCCTGTTGCTATTTATGCGCAGGATTTTACGGTTGCTGGTGGTTCATTGGGACTTATGCATGCTCGTAAGATTACAAAAATTATGGATCACGCACTGAAGATGCGCGTCCCATTGATCGGAATTAATGATTCGGGCGGTGCACGTATTCAGGAAGGTGTAAATTCACTTGCCGGATATGGTGAAATTTTTTACCGTAACACGAATGCTTCAGGAGTAATACCTCAGATATCTGTTATCCTCGGTCCATGCGCCGGTGGTGCTGTTTATTCACCTGCACTTACCGATTTTGTATTTGTGGTTGAGAATATTTCAAAAATGTTCATTACTGGTCCAGGCGTTATTAAAACCGTTTTGGGTGAAGAGATTTCGATGGAAGAACTTGGCGGTGCTATGGTTCACAGCGAGATAACCGGGAATGCACATTTCTTTGCCAAAAGCGAAGACGAATGTTTCGAGCAAATCAAGAAACTGATTACTTATATTCCCTGGAACAATGCTCAAAAGGCGCTCAAGTTTCCGATACAGGATCCACTGTTCATCAAAAATATTGACGAAATAGTTCCTGTTGATCCACATCTTCCTTATGATATCCGCGATATCATTAAGGCAGTTACTGATGGTTCGGACTTTTTCGAAATCATGGAGTATTTTGCTCGTAACATCGTGATTGGATTTGGTCGTATCAAGGGAAACACAATTGGATTTGTTGCCAATCAGCCGATGTATCTTGCCGGTGTGCTTGATTGCGACAGTTCTGATAAAGCTGCACGCTTTATCCGCTATTGCGATGCCTTCAACATCCCGATAGTTACGCTGGAAGATATGCCAGGTTATTTACCGGGTGTCGATCAGGAACATGCCGGTGTAATCAGGCACGGTGCTAAGCTTTTATATGCCTACAGCGAAGCTACGGTTCCTAAAGTAACAATAATTATTCGGAAAGCTTATGGTGGTGGCTATATTGCCATGAATTCACGCCACTTGGGAGCCGACTTTGTATTTGCCTGGCCAACAGCAGAAATAGCAGTTATGGGACCTGAAGGAGCTGCAAATATTGTGTTCAAGAAAGAGATTGATGAAGCAGAAAATCCTGCCGAAATGCGCAAGCAAAAGATTCAGGAGTACAAAGACAAATTTGCAAATCCATTTGTAGCCGCAGCTAAGGGTTACATAGATGAAGTAATTGAACCGTCAGAAACTAGGGCAAGGCTTATTCATTCCCTCGAAATTTCTGCGAGTAAAGTCGATCCACGTCCTGCAAGAAAGCATGGTATTCCACCTTTCTGATCCTAATATTTGCGAAAAATTATATAGTTATGGAAGAAAACGATTCGAAATATCAGGCTTTTGTTGTTAACAGTGCCAAGTATATGACATTGACGACAACGAAATTTGATAGACGTAAAAAGTGGCAGAAGGCCGATCCTAAAGAGGTTCGTTCCATTATCCCTGGTTCTGTGATTGAGATTTTTGCCATTCCGGGACAGAAAATTAAAGAAGGAGAAGTGATATTGACGCTCGAAGCAATGAAGATGTACACGAAGGTGCAAATGCCGTTTGATGGCATGATCAAAAGCATCAACGTTGCGAAAGGTGACAAAATCCCCAAAAATACGGTGATGATCACGCTTGAATAAAAAAAGGGCTGCTAGTGATAGCAGCCCTTTTTCTTTAACCTTTAAACCAATTATTTTAAAACGGTAACGTTTTTATACCTGTTTTGAATTTCAGCTTTGGCTTGTTCCATCCGGTCCATTGCTTTAACACAAAGGATACCTTTTTTCTTCATCTCCGGATTTCTGCTTATATGAGTTTCGGGGAATTTTCCGTCTTTTACAAGAACAATCCTGATCGATAATGCAAGAATAGCTGTTGAAACCAGGGCTATTGCAATCAGGATAACTTTTAATGTGACCATCTTCTGTATATTTTAGGCGGCAAATTTAACTACAATTTTCAACTCTTGCGTCTAAATCTCTGAAAATATCAAGAAGATTTTCAAGTGAAGAATTATTCTCGGTCTGAATTCCAATATGTTGCAGTAAGTTAGTCGCTTCGGTCTGAAGATCTCCACGGGTATAAGATGTTTCGTGTGCAAAATTTAGGTATTTTAAAATCCAGAATGCATCCAACAAATGGAACACCCTTTTTTCGAAGACTTTTACATTCGAGCAATTCTTCCGCAGTTCAATCAGTTTACCAATCGTTTGCGCGTTTATTAAAAAATCCTGCAATGAAGGATGCAGATTTTCCCCGATTTTTTCTATTTCAGAAGATTCCATTTGCCAAAACTTCGAGGTATTCGAAAACAGCAGTTTTAGATTTTTGAATGCCTCGAATGAATAGGTGAAGTTCAATTCTGAACTCCCTTCCATCCATTTTTTCATTGCTGCTCCTGTTCCAAAAGGGACTCTGTCTGATTGACGTGCTGCAGGGAAAACGGTTGTAGAATTGATATTCCCATAATCGCCAAGCAAAACCAGCTTATGCAAAAAATAAAAATCCTCACCTGCCTTTCGTCTGTTCATGCCACCTTGTTTGGCGTATGCCGATGCTTTTAACGCGAAACTCGATCCTACTGTGTGAATGGCATGCGGATAACCGCTCGCCTGCATGGCATTCCTGTAATAGCGCATGTGAAGTTCATAGCGAATAATCCCTTCCCGAAACGAGGAGCTTAATTCTTTGTTAGCAAAGGGATGTTCGAAACGAATTGTGAAGAAATTGCAGGTAGGATTGTCTTTAAACGCAGATTCAATCGTTTGTAAATAGTTAGGCGACACAGTGCTGTCGGCATCGAACGAAATGATTATTCCATCAGGATGACCATTTTTAACGATCTGTTTTACCGCTTCGTCCATACCAATTTTTCGGGCCCAGCCAACCCCGGCCCATTTTTGCGGAAGATCAGTTGCTAAAATTCGCTGCACGTCAAAAAACAGTTCCTGATGTTGCAATTGCCACGCTGCGATGCAATCAGATGTTGAAATATTCTGTTCAATCGCTTCTCTGGGTGCATCTTCTGCGCTGTTGATCACAATAAGTACCGAAACTTCTGCTTTTGGTGGAACGCAATCAGCGAGTGAATTAAGCGTAGTTAGGATATCGGGTTCATTGTAGCAAGGAATCACCACAAAAATTGAAGTCCGCCTTGCAGAGCGATCCGGAAATTTGGAGTGATTGTCGTTTTGATGATCGATGTAATGCTGAAGAATATCCATGAAAGAAAAGAGACCCGAAAAAATCGGGTCTCTATTTTTTTATTTTGTAAAAGATTTGTACCGGTCATTCAATCCCTGAGTGACCTCTTTTGTAATATTGTAGTGAGGAGAGCCCTCAAGCATACTGGCACTATTTAAAATAACATCGTATCGTTTCGTTTCGTTATAGCTCTTTAAAAACGAAGAGATGCTGTCGACGATTTGCTGTTTGATTTGTTCCTGCATTTCAGTTAACTTCTGTGTAAGATCATAATCAAGTTTTTGAACCTCTTGCTGAACTGCTCCCAGACGTTCTTGTTCCTGGCGCGCACGATCTTCCGTTAAGAAACCGCCACGCTGAACTTTTTCCTGAAAGGATGCAGCATCACGCTCGAATTTAATTCGTTTTTCGGTGTACTCTTTTTTGAAGTCCTCCCTTTTCGAAGCAAATTCGGTATTTAATTTTTTTGCAAGTTCGTAGGTGAAAAGCATTGAATCCATTTTCACATACGCAATGGTCAAAGGTTTGTCTGCCCCTTTTGCCATATCGGCCTCAGTCGATTTGTCTTTTTTATTACCGGTGAAATAAATAATGTAAAGACCTGCAACTGCAAGCGCCAAAACGATATTCACAATAGTCGAGTTCTTCATAAAAAGCATTTATGTTTTAATCTCTTTTAAAATTTGGTGTGACAAATATAATGGAAAAGTCGAAGCATAAAGCT
>JAAFHB010000146.1 GCA_010906965.1 Mariniphaga sp.
AAGGAGTTTATGGCAAAGACGGCTCATGGGTTTTTGGCAGCGAACCAAATTTGCCATCAGGAATTGCAGCAAAAGCAACCGACAATAATGTGCTTACCCCATTGAAATGGCCTGAAGGTGTTCGCCATTTTTCGTACCGGAAAGACCCCGTAATACCTGATAATAGCGCTGGAATGGGATTTGCTACAGATAATGTGCAGATTGCATTTAATGTAATCCCCATGGGTGAAGACGGTTATGGCACAACATCCAAAGGAACCATGCCTCGTTACATTGGTTACAAGTGTACCGATTATGAATATGCGCTCAACCAGGTTGCTCCTCAATATGGTGGTGGAACTGAAATATGGCGACTGCTTGTGCCTGGAATGACTGAAAAACATTTTTATCCGCGTCAGCCCAAATCGCCGTTCGATGGTCCGGTGAAAAGTGGCAAACTTGCCATTACCCACGAAGGCAGCACCCGCATTACCGAATGTGCTATTCCGTGGAGCGAATTGCCCGACGTTAAAAAAGCGCTCGATGCCGGAAAAACCATCAAATTCTCGTTCCGTGTAAACGATAATGAAAATATGGGAAGCTGCATGGAGTTGGCGCGTGAACGCAGCGTTTCGAAAAGAAATTCAAGGGCTTTTCATGCCGCATGGAAAGAACATTGGGCGAATGAAGTAGAGTTTGGTTTTGAAAAATAGTATATATATCTGATAAAAAAAAGATTCGAATCAAAGAATAAAGAATCCGATGAAACGAGCCATGACGATCTATTCTCCACACAGCGAAATGATTACCGTGGCGCGTTTCATATGGCAATTAAAAAAACAAATTTTAAACAGATGAAAAGTAAATTATTGTTATTGATAGGTTTGGTATTTTGCATAAATGGATTCTCCCAAAAACTCGAAAAAGAGTTATACAGTCCAACCTGGGAATCTTTGGATAGTCATAAAATGCCAAAATGGTATGATGATGCAAAAATAGGACTCAGCATGCATTGGGGGGTGTATTCCGTTCCTGCATGGGGGCCGCGGGAAAATGGAACTTCTTATGCCGAATGGTATGGGTGGATAATGCATGAAAAAGGTAATCCAACTGTTGAATATCACAAAGATCATTATGGAGTTAAAACATACGATGATTTTATTCCGAAATGGAAAGCCGAATCTTTCAAACCTGATGAATGGGCTTCATTTGCTAAAAATATGGGGGCAAAATATATTTTTATAACATCGAAACATCATGATGGATTTTGCCTTTGGCCCACAAATTACACCGATAGAAATGCAATGAAAATGGGCCCTAAAAAAGATTTGCTTGCTCAGTTCTTTACCGCTGGCAGAAAACAGGATCTAAAAGTAGGCCTTTATTATTCATTGTATGAGTGGTTTAATCCGCTTTATACCGGGATCGATATTCCTTATGCAGGATTTAAAAAAGTAAATAACTACGTTGATGATTTTATGATACCTCAAATCAAGGAATTGATTGATTTATACCACCCCGATTTCTTCTATTTTGATGGAGAGTGGGATCATCCTGAATCATTCTGGAAAATGAAAGAAGTGGTTGCCTATTATTACAACCAGGCTCAAAAACGGAATCAGGAAGTATTTGTTAATGATAGGTTTGGAAAAGACGAACGTGGGAAACATGGTGATTTGTATAATGTAGAATATAGCTCTGAAAAAGGGAATGAAGGATTGCTCAGCCATAAATGGTCGTATTGGCAAGGCATTGCAAAAACATTCGGCTATAATCAGGATACCGACGCAGAAGATTGTTTGTCGTCGAAACAATTTATCGACAAAGTAATTATGGGAGTAGCGCAAAACGGAAACTTCGATATTAACGTAGGCCCAACGGCTGCAGGCATCATTCCAGATTATGAACAATATCCACTTTTACAGTTGGGTAGGTGGTTAAAGGTTAATGGCGAAGCTATATATGGAACAGGTGTCTGGAAAGTACAACACGAAGGCGATGGTTTTTTCACCTCTAAAAATGAAAATATTTATGCCATTTTCCTCAAATGGCAGGGCGAAGAGTTCCGGTTGAAATCGGTTCGTCCTATCGAAGGCTCAAAAATAACAATGCTTGGTGTTAGTGGTGAATTAAAATGGACCTGGAATGAAGACAATGGTTTAACAATTTTTTACCCCCGGCAAAAAGCACGTCCAACAGCATGCAGTTATGCCTGGTCATTTAAAATTAAAGTAAAATAAGCATGAAAAAGTAATTTCTATGCATAGTATAGCGCATGCGGGATTTAGTAGTTTTCGAAGGTTTTTGGCTCATAAAAAAAGTCGGTGTACCCGATGGACTTTGTGGAAATGAAGATATGGGTCAAATGTCGGCATGGTATGTTTCCAGTTTTCGGGGCTTTAACCCACGCTAGGTAGAATTTTTTCGATGGAATAGTTACAAAATTTGTAAATTACGATGCAAACGCATTCAACAATCACACGGACATTATTCAGGGTGGTAAACTTCATTTGATTATTGGTGATCGGCCAAACAAAAACTGGGGTATCCAATTGAAATAATAAATAATAACACATTATAAATTTAAATTAGCTACAAATGAAAAAAGTGATTACTTCAGCATTGTCAGCATTTATTTTATGGGCGATTTGTTTGCCAACCTGGGCTTCCACAAATGAATGGAATGGAATTCCATGGAGAAATACAAACGTTCCATTATCCAAAGACACCATCCACGTGATCGGACATGCTCACATGGATATGAACTGGCTTTGGACTTATTCCGAAACTATGCAGATGTGCAACGACAATCTTCGGCAGACCGTTGCCTTTATGGATGAATTTCCCGATTTTACGATGCTGCAGAGCCAAGCCTCGGTTTACAATTTCGTTGAAATGGTGGATCCCCCGTTGCTGGAACAGGTCAAAAAATACATTAAACAAGGTCGGCTAGAGTTGGCAGGTGGGATGTGGACCGAAGGGGACATGAACCTATCATCCGGAGAGGCGATCACCCGATCGTTTCTACTAGGACAGCGATATTTTCAGAGCCGTTTTGGAAAAATGGCAAATATTGGGTGGCTCCCCGACAATTTTGGCCATATTTCTCAAATGCCTCAGATACTGAAACTTGCCGGGTGCGACTATTTCTATTTTCACCGTACCAAACCTTACGTAGGCACCTTCTGGTGGGTAGCTCCAGATTCCTCTAAAGTGTTGTGTTATGCCAACGACACCTACAACGGAGATATCAATCCAGACCTGAAAAATGAAATTCAAAAGTTCTCCCCTGTCAAACGACGGATATTGCAGATTACCGGTGTGGGCGATCATGGTGGCGGACCAACACGTGCCAACATCGACATGGTACATCAACTGGATAAGACTCCGGGTTATCCGGCTGTCAAATTCACCACTGCAGCCGAATTCTTCAAAAAATCATCAAAAGAGATGGATGGCCGACCCTCCCATCGCGGCGAGATGCAGTTTATTTTTGAAGGGTGTTATACCAATGTTGCCGGGATCAAAGAAGGAAACCGAAACAGTGAAAGCTCCCTTTTTGCCGGTGAATTTTTTAATACTCTTTGCTGGTTGGGCGGCGAAAAATATCCTGCGGAGGAATTTCATGAATCATGGAAGACATTAACATTCAATCAGTTTCATGATATTCTTCCCGGATCGGCTATCAATGAAGCGAATAAAGAGGCAATCAGCCGATATAGTGAAGTCCTCCGCAAGTCGACTGAATTGCGCAATAAGGCTTTTCGCAAGATGGCTGATGAGGTAAAATTTCAGCAGGGAATGGGTCAGCCTGTAGTAGCTTATAACCTTCAGCCTTTTGGCAGAAAGAACCTGATCGAAGTCAATGTCTATTCTCATCAGGAACCAGCTAATGCCAAATTAGCAAATTGGGGTTACTATTACGATTCAAAAAATATCAAACCAGTCGATAAAGGACAGGGAGCAGTTGCTACAGTTCTGGTGCACGACGGCTCGGGCAAAAGCTATCCGGCACAAATAGTCTGGGGAAAGGTGTCACCTCCCGGCTTTACCTCAAAGGTGCAGATCGTCACCGATAATCTTCCTGCAGGTGGCTACAAAACCTTTTATGTGGATGTAACCAAACCGGGAGAGTTTAATCAGCCTATCCCATTCAAAGACAACACTTTCGAGACCGATTTCTTTAAGGTGAAATTTGATATGACGACCGGTGGAATTGTTAGTCTTTACGATAAAAGGACATCTAAAGAATTTGTCAAAACCAGAGGTCAGTTGAATCAACTTAGGATGTATCTCGAAGATAAAAAAGGGGGGATGAAATCGTGGGTGATCAACAAGATTGTCAGGGAAGAGGTGGTATCTAAGGTAAACAGTGTAAAAGTGGTGGAGAATGGTCCGGTAAGGGCTTGTGTGGAAACCGTGATGACCTGGGGAAAATCGAAGTTTATTGAAAGGGCTTACGTTTACCGCTCCTATCCACGCATCGACTATGATATGGAGGTCGATTGGCTGGAAACAGGAAGCGATTCAACAGATTCACCGATGTTGAGGGCAGTGTTCCCTATTAATATGGAGCATTCGAAATTCTTTTCACAGGTTCCCTTTAATGTAGTGGAAAGGCCGATTGACGGGATGATGAACGGCAAAGAGGCACCGCCCTACCTGAAACATGCTGATGCGTATGGTGTTCAGGCTGATGTGAAAACCGCTCAGGAAGTACCGGCACAAAAATGGGTGGATGTTTCCGACGGAAAAGTGGGAATTGCACTTTTGAACAAAACCAAATATGGTCATTCTTTTGGTAATGGCGAACTGCGGATTACGCTGATGCGCTCTGCTGGGGAACCTGATTTTTATCCGAATCTGGGCAAGTACAATATCAGCTATGCCCTTTTTCCCCATGCCGGTGACTGGAAAAACGGAGTCTGGGCAGAAGGCGATGAATTTAATATACCTGCCCATGCCGCTGAACCACCTTCATTAGCACTCGTTAAAGCACACGCCACACGTCCTGAAGAAGCTTCTTTCTTTTCTGTCGATGCACCCGGTGTTGTGCTTTCAGGAATAAAACAGTCAGAAGATGGCAATGAATTGATTGTAAGGATTGTAGAAGTTTTCGGGAAAGAGACGGTTGTTAATTTGGGGTTACCGGTAGCCGTTAGTGCTATACGTAGATTAAACCTGATTGAAAATCCGCTCGAAAATGTCGCAAAACCTGTTGTTAAAGGGAAATCGGTGGAGATCAAAATCAAACCCAATGAGATTGTAACATTAGGAATCACTCCGGTGAAATGATTTTGGAAGCTGATCGAAAAGTTAGGCATAAAAAACCTGAGATATCAAAAAAATATTATAATTAATTTGGGGGTGATAGACTTACCTTTCCATTTTAGTTAAGGGTAAATCTGTTTTTTGTTCCTATAAATTGAGCGATTAGTTATCAAAAAATAAACCAATAACAATTAATGTCGTTTAGCCGCCGTAAGGGAGCTAAACGACATTAAATTACGATGAAAATCATTTGAACCAATACTTTATCCATTTATTGAACATGAAAAATTATCTTTTTGTATTTCTGCTCTTGAATATATTCTTTTCTTCAAGATCTATTGATGCGCAAAATTCCAATTCATTGCCAACTATTGAAAAGAAAACCGGGTTCAGTCATTTAATGGTGAATGGCAAGCCCTGGATTATGCTTTCGGGCGAGTTGCACAATTCGAGTGCATCTGATTTACAGTATATGAGTCCCATTTGGGACAAGCTCGTTGATATGCACCTGAATACGGTGATTGCAACCGTTTCGTGGGAATTATTTGAGCCTGTTGAAGGCAAATACGATTATACCTTGGTCGACGGAATCATAAAAGGGGCGCGTGAACATCAGCTGAAATTGGTACTGATATGGTTTGGGACATGGAAAAACACATGGTCGACCTACGCTCCCGAATGGGTTAAAACCGATTTGAAGCGCTTCCCACGGATGCAGACAAAACCGGGCGAAAATTCAGGAGCACTTTCTGCATTTGGTGGAAAAACCTGCATTGCCGATGCTAGGGCATTTACGGAACTGATGAAGCATATCGGTGAGATCGACTCTAAAGATCAGACTGTTTTGATGATGCAGGTTGAAAATGAAACGGGCGTATTAAATACTTCCCGCGATCGATCAGACCTTGCCGAAACTGAGTTCATTAAACCAATCCCAGTTGAGCTAAGTAACTTTTTAAAAGTAAATTCTACCTCGCTAATGCCTGAAATGAAAGCTGTTTTATCCTCCACAGGCGAATTGAAAGGTAACTGGCAGGATGTTTTCGGCGCTTCGGCTGATGAAATGTTTCAGGCATGGTTTACGGCTAAATATGTTGGTCAGGTTTGTTCAGCAGGAAAAGCAGCTTACAATATCCCGATGTACGTAAATGCCTGGCTTGACCCGTCTTTTGCAGAAAGTCCCAAAACCGAATACCCAAGTGGAGGACCCGTTTCGCGCGTGTTGGATGTTTGGAAAGCCGCTGCCCCGTCTATTGACCTTTTTGCCCCTGACATTTACCTCGACGATTTCAAGCGGGTTTGCAAAATTTACCATCAGGCCGGAAACCCGTTGTTTATTCCTGAAGCACAACGCGATGCACGTGCCGCAGCCAATGTTTACTATGCTTTGGGGCAGCACAATGCCATTTGTTTTGCACCTTTTGGCATCGACGGGGTTAAAGATATTCAGTCAATTGTTAAGGTTTACGGTTCGCTGGAAGGGTTTCTTCCCTTTTTTGCACAGAAACAGGGGTCTAAAAACAATGTTGGGCTGCTTTATTCGGGCGATAAAACTGAACTGATTGAACTGGGTGGTTACAAAATAAAAATCACTTATAACCAGCAACGCGATGAGGAGAAGAAACAGCCTGAAGCCGGAGGCTTAATTCTAAACACCGCTCCAGGAGAGTTTTATATCGCTGGTTTTGGCTTCAGAGCCGTTTTTGAAACACTTGATCAAAAAGGATGGGTGGAATTTCTCTCCCACGACGAGGTGGTATTCGAAAAAGGAATTTGCAAACCCTTGCGCCGGATGAACGGTGATGAAATGGAGGTAAATATTGGTTCAGCTCCAAGTATCCAGAAAGTCAGGGTTCAAACAATAAAATGATCACGATTCTAAAAAAGGTATAAATATATGAAAATGAAATTATTGGGAATAATTAGCGTGGTCTTTCTGTTTTTTTCCTGCAATAATAAAAAGTACTGTGAAATCAAGACCGATCTTCGGAGTAACTCTAAAGGTGATATTTTAGTTTTGGATGGTAATTATATGCTTGGCGTGGCATATTATCCTGAACAATGGGATTCGTCGAGATGGAGTGCTGATTTTGAAAAAATGAAATCAATTGGGATTAATACTGTACGGATGGGCGAATTTGCCTGGAGTCGGTTTGAATCTAAAAAGGGAAAATTTGAATTTGCCTGGATGGACAAAGCCATACAGAAGGCTGCACAATACGGTATTAAGACAGTTCTTTGTACTCCAACGTCATCCATTGTTCCCTGGTTGGTTAAAGAACACCCTGAAGTTCTGAGTGGAGATATTGAAGGCCAATACGATCAGGGAGTTCGTAAAGGTCATAATACAAATTGCCAGGCTCTTATTGAAGCAAATAATCGCATTGTTAAAGCAATGGCCGAACATTTTGGAACCAATCCCAATATTATCGGCTGGCAGTTGGATAACGAACCCGGTTATCCGTTTACCATGTACGATGAAATTTCAGAACAAGCATTCAGGATATGGTTGAAAACTAAATACCAAACACTTGATTCTCTTAATAAATGCTGGGTCGGTTCACTTTGGAGCCTTGAATATACTTCATGGGACGAAATTCACCTTCCTCCATTAAATAAGGCAGATGGAAGTTCAAATCCCGGACAGGTGATTGATTCAAGACGCTTCTTCTCCGATTCGTTTTTATCGTACTTAAAACGACAGGAGGAAATCTTACGACCTAAAATTGGAAACCGATTTGTTTTTACGAACTGGCCTAATACATTCTGGTCGATGGATATTTTTAAAGCATCTGACATGCTTGACTTTCATGGTTGGGATAATTATTCGGCACATCCGGGAGTGGCCGATTTCCGTGAACTCTATGGTGCCGGAATACATCATGATTTATGCCGCAGAGCGAATTCGTCACAAGTATTCATTATCTCAGAACAACCGGCACAATCACCTGCATGTGCGAGTTCAAAAGGTGTTTGGTTGAGAACAATGATAGATCTGGCTCATGGCGCTTATGGTACATTATTTTTCGAGTGGCGCCCGCCACTGGGTGGAGCAGAACAGGGCTATGCTTCTGCGCTTCAACCCGACGGAAGTTTCGGCTCATCTCAGAACATGTTAATTAAAATCGGAAACGACTTACCCAAACTTGCTCAGGCATTAAAAGGCAGCAAAACAATAGCCGATATAGCAATGATTTACAGTTATGACAATCAATGGTATCAAGGTTGGTGGATGGGTAATAGTAAACAGGCTTACGATAATATTAGCTGTGAATATTATATTGGATTAAAATCGTTGAAGCGAAATATTGATGTTATTTCGGAAAAGCATTCGTTCAATGGTTACAAAATAATTGCGGCGCCAGCTCTTCAAATGCTCTCTGATTCGTTGGCCCAAAAATTATTGACCTATGTAAATCATGGTGGTACTTTAATAATCAATCAACGCACAGGAACCAAAGATCTCTTTAACAGGTTTCGGGAACTATCTTCACCGGGGGTATTTGCAAAAGCTGCCGGAATGCAGGCCGAATGGGTTGAGAATTCTATAATAGGTAGAAATCTTAAGAATTTCAAGATAAAAGTGGATAATCAAACATTTGAACCTGCATCGTACATGGATTTAATTAAATTGGATGGTGCAGAGCCTTTGTCTTCATTTTCAGGAGGTGAATTAGAAGGGAAACCAGCAGTAACTATTCATAAATTTGGTAATGGTTTTATTTTGTATATTGGAACTGATACAACGACACCTGAGTTTTACGAAAAGGTGTTCAATATTCTGGCAAATAGAATAAAAATTGAACCATTGGCCGATGTTCCTTTAGATGTTGAAGTTACTACACGTCAGACTTCCAGTCAGATATTTTACTTTTTCATCAATTTAACCGATGCGCCTCGAAATTTCCAAATTAAAGAGCCATTGATTGATGTTTTAACCGGAAAAACAGTGTCAGGGAAGTTTGAATTGGATGGCTTGGAAGCAGTTGTTTTAAAAAAAATGTTGTAGTGTCCAAATTAGGTTTTAGTTCTGTGTTTTTATGAAAAAATATCATTTAAGTTTCTATTTCATATTGGTTTACTTGTTTGTATCTCTTCAAGCATTTAGCCAAAAATCAAATGTTGAGAACCAAGAAAACAATGCGTTTACACCTTCCAAGTCAATCTATTTTGACTGGATCAATCGTAATTCGTATGGTTCGAACGAAAAAAAAAATGAGGCAAACCTTAAATTTTTCAAACGGTTGTACGATGAATACGGAATGCAGCTCGACATCTATCTGATGGATGCCGGTGACATTGACCAGGGCCCAAATTGTGCTCAATCATTTGGATTACTACCTTTATATGTACGCCGGAAAACCTTGGAAAACTTAGGAACGAGTTCGTGAAATCATGCAAAAAACGTATTTCAACAATCCTGAAGGCTTGCCCGGTAATGATGATGGTGGCGAAATGTCGGCCTGGTATGTATTTAGTTCTTTGGGTTTTTATCCAGTAAATCCGGCTGAAGCGAGATATGTGCTTGAAATTCCAACATTTGAAGAATCGGTGATTCAAGTTTCAGAAAATAAGACATTTACAATAAAAGCAGTTGGTTTGAGTCCGAAAAACTGTTACCTTCAATCGGTTAAACTGAATGGAGAAGTTTGGAAATCGATTTTTATCGATCACAAAACAATTGTTGCTGGAGGTTTGCTCGAATTTGAAATGGGAGAAAAACCTGTAAATTGCCATCAGAAATAGAACCAATTTAAAAACCATGAATAAAATATTTTACTTGCTCATTATCTGTTCGATAACTGCTTTTTCAGCTGAAAAATCGGGAAAGCTTTATGAGATCAAAGCAGGGAAAGCCGTTATGAAAATCTCCGTTAAAGGTGGCCGAATTATTTCATACACTTGCAATCAAAAGGAAATATTAACTCAATCATCCGAGCACGAAAACTTTGGCTCAACGCTATGGACTGCGCCTCAGAGCGATTGGGGTTGGCCGCCGTTTGCTGTTTTGGACAGCATGGATTATCTGGTCGAGCAAAAAGGTGCTGTTTTGAAAATGACGAGTCAGCCTGACCCAAAAAGTGGATTTCAGTTCGTGAAAACATGGACAGTTGCAGGTGATAATTCAATCAGGATTGAATATTTGATTCGGAATATCTCTGAAAAACCACAATCTGTCGGAGCTTGGGAAGTTACCCGCGTTCCATGCGGTGGAATTGCCTTTTTCCCTGATGGTGGTCAGGGAAAAGTTCCGGAATCAAGTTTGAAACCGGATCTTCAGCAAAAGGGAATCACCTGGGTTTCGATAGATAAAAATCCAATAGCTAATCATCAGAAATTATTTTCGACTGCAAAAGAAGGCTGGCTGGCTTATGCAATAAACGGGCTGCTGTTTGTAAAACAGTTCCCGGATACCAAACCCAAAAGCTATTCTCCTCAACAAGGTGAAGTTGAAATTTACATCAATAAAGAAAAAAGCTATATCGAACTCGAAAATCACGGAGCTTATCAATTATTAAAACCGGGTGAATCGTTGCTATACAAAGAGACCTGGTTTTTAGTGCCAATTCCGAAAACAGTTAAAACTGAAGCTGGTAATCAGAAGCTTTGCAAACTTGTTCGGGCTCAAGTAAACGGAAAGATGACTCTTTCAGAAAAATGAAAATTACAAATTTGCTTTTTTTAAGCCTCCCCTTTTGGGGGAGGTTTGGAGGGGGCTTTAAAATAAATAACATGATGAAACTTAAACCAATCCTTCTATTCCTTTTTTGCACGTTTCTGCTGCAAACCCTCAATGCCCAGATGAAAGATGCCCCTGATTGGCTCAACTACGAAAAGGTGTTGAACCTGAAGAACAATCAGCGTCGTTACGATTTTGATGTGACCTGCATCCGAACTTCTTCACCAGCCAATTTGTTCTGGCCGGGAGAGAAACCCAGATTCACTTTTCAGCTGGTTAACAATACCAATGAAGCCATTTCTATTGATGCCAAAGTGGAGGTTATTCAGTATGGAGCAAAGGGAATACCGAATGATATCTGGTTACCCGAAATGGTAAAGATTGCTGACATTCAGTCTATACCAGTTAAAGTCACTATTTCGGCAAACGGGTTTACGAACATCGATTTACAAGCAAATATTCCTGAAACACTTGGAGCTTATGCCTTGGTTTTCGACCTGGGAAAATATGGACGCCGCCTGGGAACCAGCATCGTGCGCACTTTCAAGCCAAACCCGATGGCCATTCAATATCCGAAACAGGCATTGGACGATATTGGTGCCGATTTTCTTGGCCGTATAGGCGTTCAGGCCATTCGAATGGGGATTTCATACATTCCGACAACACACCGCGATTATGTTTCTGAAATGGAAAAATTGAATCGCCGTCTGAAAGCATACAAGGACAATAATATCACCGTTTTGCTCATGTTCATGGAAGGTCCGTCCCTGATTCCACTTGGCAATCCGCGGTCGTTCCTTGACGAAAAAAACGTTTTCCTGAAAACCAAACAGGATTATGTGTGGCTTCCTGAATTGGATGGTGACTTTCAGCAATTTGTAAAAAACATCTGCAACAATAATGGTTGGCCGAAAGGCTGTGTTACCGGCGTTCATTTGTGGAACGAACCCTGGGAGGGCATTTCCATTTCGGGTTGGCAGTCGGATATGATACGTTACCGCGAACTTTATACTGCAATGGCAAATGGCGTTTTGGATGCCCGAAAAGAAGGAGCCGATGTGCTGATTGGCGGTTGCGATTCGAATTCGAATGCATGGGATAAGCTTTTCAGTGATGGAACGATGGACTTTCTGCCCATCTTCGATTTTCTTTCCATTCATTATCAGGGCATGGAATCACCTTGCCTCTACCCGCAGTGGAATTCACGAAAAGACCACAAAGGTCGCGTACTAATCTGGGATACTGAAAGTTGGGTCGGAAATACCGACGACCGCATTGCAACCGTTGTAGCCACGAATCGTTCAGCAGGATATGACCGTTCGATGGGAATTTACGGTGGATACATGATTTCTCGCGACCATGAAGGCCATGGCGATAGAAGACAAATCCGCACAGCCGATGGCACAAAAGAGATTGATGCTGTGCCTTATGTCTGGTCGCCGGCCGCTGCAATGGGAGCCGTTCAGCACATGATCGGAGAGCGCGATTTTAAAGAACTGCTTTTCAAAAATGGCCTGCCTTGGGTGATGTGTTTTGATGGTTACCAAAATAATCCCGACGATGGATCTGTGGTGGTAATCGGAGATATTGGTGAAGCTTTTGGCGCCGAAAATGTGCTTTTTCGTAATGTTCGTAGCACTAAGGAAGCGCTCGAAAAGGAGGAAATCAGAAAACAAATCAGTCAGTTACCTGCTGATTCTCCTGAACGTTCAAAACTTCAGGAACAACTTGCCAA
>JAAFHB010000147.1 GCA_010906965.1 Mariniphaga sp.
CCCGGGGATAAATTCGAGCAGGAAGCCGATAAAATGGCTGATAAAGTCATGCGAATGCCGGCACCGGAACTTCCTGTTAAGGAGGAGAAAGTTCAGAAAGCAGCAGCTCCGGAGGAAAAGATACAGAAGGCATCCTTGCCTGAAGAAAAGGTACAGAAAAAAGAGGAAGAAAAGCTGCAGCGAGCTGGAGGAGATGGGACATCAGCAGTTGCAACTGCTACTCAATCAGCTATCCAAAGTAAAACTACTGGTGGACAGCCACTCTCTTCCGAAGCACGCAATTATATGGAGCCGCGATTTGGAGCTGATTTTAACAAAGTGCGGGTTCACAATGACCAGGAATCCGCCGGGTTGAATAATCAATTGGGTGCCAGGGCTTTTACCTATCAAAACCACGTCTTTTTTTCCAACAACCAATATCAACCAGGAACCAGCGATGGTAAGCATCTTCTTGCACATGAGTTAACGCATACCGTTCAGCAAGGTCATTCAGAAGAAAAACCGGTGCATCGAAGCAGTGTTCCGGGTATTCAACGATTGCCTGCGGCAGTGGGTACAAAAGCTGTCCTGACCAGTTCGCAGGTTGTGGATATTTCTGCTAATACCTTTAGTCCATCAGCAAAAATCAAGGAAGAAATTGAAGCACAGGGTGATAAAGGATTGGAAGTGCGCGTCATTGTTAACGGATTGACAGCGGAAGGCCATGTCAAAGTAAGGGTAGATGGGAAAGGTAACTATTCTTCTGTTGGCAAAGGCTCAATGGCGGTTCAGAATGAATGGATGCAGCAATTGGGAGGAATATACATCAACTTTTCAATCAAAAATAACGAAATCAGCGGTGGTTATGCTTCGCTGAAACCAGGTGGCGGCGATACTAATGATTGGCTACAATCCGTGAAAAAGAATGCTTCACTGTTGGGCGGTTTGGGATTGAAAGTAAATAATCTACCTAACCCTGTCAATAAATTTGAAAATGGCAAATTAACGCTTGGTGTCACCGGACTGAAGGTTGAAGTTGGTGGTTTTCTTGACGCACAGTTAAATTTATTGCTCGAAAATGCCAGTAAACCCAAAATAGACGCAACGGCCGACATTAATGTTAAAGGAGTTGCAAAAGGGCAATTGAAACTGGACAATACGCAGGGTAATCTTGCCGGAGAAATCTCACTGGCAATTGATTTTAAATCGTTTAGTGGATCAGCAAAGGTTAAATACAATGTTGACGGAACTGTTGATATTGAAGGAAAAGGGGCATATAACGCGAATAAACTATCGGGTGAAGTACAATTCGTAGCAACTGATTTAGAATCGGCCAATAAATTTGCAAAGGATGCCATCACTGCTGCAGGTGGCAAAGAAAATGTCCAGAATGCTGCTGCGCCGGCGCCCGTACCCTTGCCAAAGGCTGGAAATAAACAACGAGCACTTGCTGCAACGGGTCAATTGGCATTCAATCTAACAACATGGTTCGCGGGTACTGTCAATGTGGTTGTTGACGGTAAGGGAAATATTACCGTCATTGGTAAAATCGCTCCACCTGCCGAAATTGAGTTATTCAAACAAAGGGACTGGGACAAAGAACTGATCAAATTTGAAGCTAAAGCATATTATGGTATACCAGTAGTTGGCAATTTGAATTTATTTGCCAATATCAGTTTACATGCTTTGGCCAAGCTGGGGCCTGCAAAAATTTATAACATCGAAATTCTGGGCACTTACTCTACTGATCCGGAAGTCCAAAAGAACATTCAGATCTCCGGATCAATCAATATTTCTGCTTATGCAGGTCTACGTTTACGTGCCGAAGGGGGTGCAGGTATTGAAATTCTTTCACATGACCTAAAATTTGGAGTTGGTTTGAATGCGGATATTGGTGTTAAGGCATATGCTGATGCGCGTCCAACGATTGGTTACCGTGATCCGGGCGTATTTTACATTAGTGGTACACTTGAGATGGTCGCACAACCAATGCTGGGATTAGGTGGTGATTTTTTCATCGCAATTGAAACCCCATGGTGGTCGCCACTTTCGGATGACAGATGGACGTGGCCATTGTTCTCAAAAGAATGGCCATTGACTGACCCGATTGGGCTGAGTGCTACAGTCAAGGATTATGTATTGGGTTCAGGGCAAGCACCGGAAATCGAAATGAAAAAGCCGGAATTTGATCCTTCAAAGTTCATGACAAGCATGGTGGATAAAACACTGCCGGAAAAATCAGGTGGAAAGGGTGAGGGGCAAGGGAAATTCAAAGAAGACGGATCTGTGCCAAAACCAGATGTTACACCAAAAAAACCTGCGCCAAAAGCTCCAGATGTAAAACCAGGCAAAAAAGGAGTAACGCCTAAAGGGGACAAATCAAAGGCTCCGGACCCGAAGGCGGCTAAAGAGCTTGAAACCGGCAAAATGTTTAAAAAAGCCTCCGATCTGTTGGGTACTCTTAAAGGCAAAGAACCATACACCCGTGCTGATCTTGACAAAGAACTCTCAAAAATTAAAGGACAGGTAAGCAGCCTTGAACTTGATGTAAAACAGAAAGGCGACAAATGGGCGGTAACTCCTAAGGCAGGTGGAAAACTGGCGAAAAAGGGAGTTGAACTGGCGATGAAAAAAGATGTTGCAATATCTGATGAGTCCAAAAAGGGCATTGCGGCATAGGATCAGGTGACTGAAGGTTATGCAAGCAAGGGGGCGACGAAAGAGGAAATGACTACTGCAGTTAAGTCTGTGCGCCGGAAGTTTAAATTTAAATCTATTGAGATTGAACAAAAGGATGGATTCTGGTACTTTGATTATGAGATTAATCCAAAGGGTAAGAAGAAAGGGCCAAAGACAGCAAAGAGTTCGAATATATTTAAAGCAGAAAAAATATCATCAGCTTCCTTTAAGGGTAAATTCGGCGATTTTCCTAACTGGGACGGATATCCGAATCCTGTCACAGTACATCCTTCAAACAGCAGCATAGGATATAAGAGCAGTAAAAATGTTCCCAAACCAACGGGTGAATATGAAGTAGCAGGAAGTAAAACTGGCGGAGCACCAAAATCGAATAGAGATAATTGGAGAGGCTTACTGAATAGTAAAAGAGAAGGTTATAAGGATGAAATAAGGAAATCAAATCCTAAATTGGGAAAGGGACAACTTGAAAAAGAAGCAAAGGCAATGGTTGAAAAGGAATATAGTAAATTTGGGCTTCAATGGCAAGAACTATATTTGATAGACTGGGAAGGCCATCATATAAAGTCAGTGAATTGGGGTGGAAGCGATTCTAATAGCAATCTACAATACCTCGAAAAAAGCGAGCACAGTAATTTTACAACTTGGTGGACTAATAAAAAATCTGAAATTTTAACAGTGTTGAAAAATGAGTAACATAAATGATTTGCTTAAGCAAGCATCTAAAATCAAAATAGAAGCGATTGAATGTCTTATAAAAGATGGGCGAGAAACTTTTGATCCTGTTGTAAGTGAACTTCTTAAACAAGATAAAGTATTTCCTTATGGCTTAATGTCTGTAATCGCCGATATTTCAGAAAATGATATTGATACTAATGCATTGTATAAATTGATAGATAATAAAAACTATTTTCTTAAATTATCTCTTTACTCAAATATTTCTAAAAGAAAAAAAGATGATAAATGGTTGTCAAATAGACTTTTAGATGTAGAAACAAAGTTGTTTGAAAAGAAAATAATTCTTAACTGCATTGGTGACTCAAAATCAAAACTTTATGTGCAAATGATTAAAAAGTTTTTAGCCACATTTAGCGTTGACGAAGATTTTGATCGATCACTTAACCGAAATGTCGAAAAATATAAAAAAGAATTTTCTTTTGAACACATTGAAGTTATAGTATCGGCCTTAGTCGCATTAGCCAAGATTGGCGACCAATCATATTCAAAATTAGTGTTTAAATTTCTAAATGCAGATATAAATAAAGGGAAAGAAAAAGAATATCAACCTATAAGAGACTCCGCCGCTGATGCTATAATCTATATAGTTTGTTCCGATTTTTTGAACCAAATAGCTTTAAACTTAAATAATTATCACTTTGAATCACAATTGTCTCTTATTAGAGCCGTTGGAATGTGCGGTGATCACAATGCGCTAAATTTTTTAATTAACAATTTGTCAAATAAGAAAATCAAGGATAAGGTAAATAATGAATTAAAAAGGATTATTGGGGAAAGAGGTTTTAATGAAATATACTTTGACAAACTTGTTAATAATCAATCCTTAAATGCAATTTTCAAGAATGGTATTTGTTATTTTAATGGCGAACCAATCTCCCTGTCGAATGTTTTATCAGAATTTAAAAAGAATCTACAGGAATTATATTTCAACATGAAAGTAATGACTGGTGAAAATTTTGGATTACTTGAGTTTGTTCCGATAGAAAAGCAATCCAACGCATACAAGTTCATTGCGCAGTTTATACATGAAAATTCGTTAAAGTATGATTTAGGTGGCTTTTATAAGTACAGTAACAAATACGATTTAAATATTTTGTACGAAAACCAAGAGACTTCATGAATACTCCCTCCCTCTCCACCGCCCTCTCTTACCTCCATTCAATTGTCACGGGGCGATTGAAGGTGTTTGCAGGTCAGGAAGATAAAATAGTACTAAGTGGAACGGCCTATTATCAGGATGACTCCTCTTTTGCCCGGTTTATTGATAAGTACGCACCAACCTTCGAAGAATACATTGTTATCCTTCTTGCCCTCACTCCCCATATACAACCTAATTTTTTCAACCAGATCATCGAGGAATACCTACCAGAAGGTGGTGAACTGCCTGAATTCGGAGGTGTAAAAGCCATCAATCACCGGGGTATTTTGCCAACTGGCGAAACAGCACAGTTCATTCTTGCTGGCGACGATCTTGAAAAACGGCTCGAAGTGCAGCGAATCCTGAGCAGTGACCACTGGTTTTCGAAAAAGCATATTCTATGGCTTGATCGTGTTCCCGATGGTGAGCCTCTGATGAGTGGCCGCCTGGTACTTGATCCTGAAATTGTGGAACAACTTACTATCGGAGCAGTTAGCAAACCCCGTTTCAGTATTGATTTTCCGGCAGAATATATCGAAACCGAAATGGAGTGGGAGGATCTCGTTCTTCATCCCAAAACGCTTCATCAGATTAAGGAAATAGAACATTGGATTGCCCATAATCAAACGCTTCTTCACGATTGGGGTATGAAAAAGAGGATTAAACCGGGGTATCGCGCCTTGTTTTATGGTCCTCCTGGCACAGGAAAAACCTTAACTGCTACATTACTTGGGAAATACACGGGAAAGGATGTATTCAGAATTGATCTTTCAAGAGTCGTTTCAAAGTACATTGGCGAAACCGAGAAAAATCTTTCGCGGCTTTTTGATAAAGCAGCAGATAAAAACTGGATCCTATTTTTTGACGAAGCCGATGCCCTTTTTGGCAAACGCACAGATATTCGCCATGCGCATGATAAATACGCCAACCAGGAAGTAGCATACCTGTTGCAACGAATTGAATCTTATGACGGGCTTGTAATACTGGCCACCAATCAGCGGGGCAATATCGACGATGCCTTTACCAGACGTTTTCAGGCAATTATTCATTTCCCCATGCCGGGTATTGGCGAGCGCGAAGAAATATGGCGGAAAGCTTTCCCTTCTCAGATTGAAATTGCTGAGGATATCCAATGGAATCAAATAGCAACACGCTACGAACTTACTGGAGCCGGGATCATAAATGTAGCTCATTATTCCGCCGTTGAGGTGCTGGCCAGTAAAGTCTATCGGCTAAGTCTTCAGCAACTTGAAATAGCCATCATGAGGGAATATATCAAAGAGGGCAAGGTGGTGTAATAAGCTGATATACTGACATAATAAACATCTATTCAAGAACCGGGATAAAATTTCAACAGTCGTCCAAATTCTCTCATGGTAATGTATTCTATTTGGTTGTAAGTTTATGGGAAAGCCAGAATTGAATATTCATGGTGTTCAGAAACTGAATTTCATATCGATTTTTTTCTGGTGATTCAATATGGGTAAGACACTCTTTTGCCAGCGAAACTTTGGCTTTCCTGTTCATACATAACGGAAGCCTTTTTACATAATGCATTAAAGCTTTATCCGTTGGATAGTAGATTGACTGTTTCTTCAGCAATCGCTCCACGGATCCTGTTTCATTCTGCAAATAATCATAATCGTTTAATTCGATATGAACAAGCAAATTAAGCCATTTAATCATCTTCCATAACCAATTGTTTTTTGTGGGTTCGAGGTAAATGATTTTTCGGAGCAGAACCGCTGATTTTCGGTATTGTTTTGAATGAAAGTATATTAATCCGGCAAAAAGAGAAAGTTCAGCTTTGTCAGATGCCACAAGCAAATCGGTATGTGAAAAAAGTTGGGCAAACTCTTTTTCTATAAGGATTATCCCTTTTTCGAATTGCCGGAGCATAAGTGATTTTTTTAGTTCAGCAACGCAAATAACCTGGTCGATTATCAGCTGTGGATTTTTTTGACTTAAAACGCGCAGTTTTCCGGTGAAATAATCCATTTCGCTGACCTGCTGTGTATTGAAGAGGTTATTCAGAATTCCGCGAATATGGTTGATATAAACAATTGGTTCATCCTGCCAAAGGTGGGCATATTGGCCGAAAAGCTTGTCAAGTTCGTAATAGGTGCGAAGGCTCGAACGGTGATCGCCCGTCATCATAAAATAAACCGACTGAAACAAAAGATGATTCCGGTTCAGATCAAACGATTCGAATCGCTGATTTCCGGATAGGTTCATTTCGGTGACAACCAAATCGTTGAGGTGATCTTTATCTTTATCCGAAAGGACATTCCCATTTTGTAAATACCTGAAATAGAGTAATTCGAAAAGTGCCGAATGGTCTGCCAGGTTTAGTTCGTACTGAATATTACGGCGCAGGTGCGACTGAAGCTTTACAAGCTGGCCTTCATCAGGTATCCCATCAAACTGGTGCCAGTTTTGGTGCTGCAACTCCATCTTTTCGAGCAGCATACAATAATCAAATTTTTCCGCCTTTCTGGCTAATGCTTTATATTTTGTGATTAGTTTGAATGCATCATCAATCAATCCTTTCCGAAATAACAACTTGATTTCCAGTATCCCGTTTAATAACAGCTCTTCGTCAGCCTGCTCATTGCGAAGCGTAAGAAGTGTTTTTATTAGAAGCGTTCTGAGGTATTGCACTGTGGAGACAAAGTCGGAATCAGGATTTGCAAGCATAAAATCCCGCTCGATGTCAGCTGATTTGCCTTTTCGGATAATTTCGTATAGTGATAAATATGATTTGCCACGTTGCTGTAAAGCGGCATATTGGGAGAAACTCCTTTTCTCAGCTTTGGATAGTGCATGAATCAATTGCGAAAGCGATGATAGGTTAGACATTCTGCTAAAGGTTTTACCGGAGTTGTATCAAGAGCAAAGATGTCAATTTTTTTGATTGAAATATAATTTTAAGAAAAGAATATATGACAATTGAGTATTTTTAAATGGTTACTAAATAGTGTGATAAATTAAATTGTGTAAATTTGGAATTCTATTAATTGAAGAATTATTTTCTTTTTATCCCTTATGCTTGATTAATTTTGATTTCAATATCAAATCCGGGGCAACCCATTCGTTCGCTAATTAACAACTAATATTATAAATTTATGTATCTCAATCGTATAGCAGTTATTGGAAGTAGCAATACCGATATGGTCATTAAGACTTCGAAATTACCAATACCCGGTGAAACTATTCTTGGCGGAAAATTCTTTATGAATCCAGGAGGCAAAGGGGCTAACCAGGCGGTTGCTGCTGCACGATTAGGCGGTAAGGTGAGTTTTATTGCAAAAACAGGTGACGACGTATTTGGAAAACAGGCGCGGCAAATATTTGAAAATGAAAATATTAATACGGATTACCTTGTTACTGATCCTGGCCACCCGTCCGGCGTGGCTTTGATAACAGTGGATGCAAAAGGTGAAAATTGCATTGTCGTTGCGCCTGGATCAAATGGTTACCTCAGTCAGGGTGATGTTGATTTGGCGCGCGAGGAGATACTCCGTTCGGATATTGTCCTGATGCAACTCGAAATCCCGCTCGAAACTGTGGTTTATGCTGCAAATCTGGCTTTTGACGCAGGTAAAAAGGTGATTCTGAATCCGGCACCGGCTGCTCAGATTACTGATGAACTGTTATCCAAACTCTATTTGATTACTCCAAATGAAACAGAGGCTGAACTGATTTCTGGTATTAAGGTCAAAGATACAGAATCCGCAATATTGGCAGCACGAAATCTCCACGAACGTGGTGTTAAAGTGGTTATTATCACGTTGGGAAGTAAAGGTGCATTGCTCTACACCGGCGAAGAGGCTAAACTTATCTCTTCTCCAAAAGTAGAAGCAGTTGATACAACGGCTGCCGGTGATGTATTTAACGGCGCCATTGCCGTAGCTATTTCGGAAGGTTTCGACCTTGAAAAAGCGGTGGAATTTGCCTGTAAAGCTGCGGCAATATCGGTGACCCGGATGGGTGCTCAGTCATCAGCTCCTTATTGGAAAGAGATAAAATAATTTTAAAGAATATGATGTTCAGATCCCTGACCCTTAGTCTCTTTCTTTCCCTGAATTGTCTTAGTTCAGACGTCGCGGGAATGCTTCAAGGGGAAAGTAAACCTCCTTTAAAAATGGAGGATGCAAGACGGCAACTCAACTTGTACCGATCTGAACTCAATTCATTCAGAACACAATATGGTGGTGGCTATGCCTTGCCACACGTAAAGTTTTTCCAATTTGGGATGGGAAACCGGAACAAGTTGGTTTATCGCGATGGAATTTTGCTAAACAGTCTTTCCGGCGACACCCTCCGAATATGGGATGTGAAGGAGGAAATCATTCTCCCGCCCGATTATGCGGTCTTTTTAATGACTAAAAAAGGAGAAAAAGTTTGCATCTCAGAAGATCAGGCCGGAGTCTGGATCAACGACCGTCTGGGTCGTCATTCAGTTGTAAAAACTGATTGCCGTCTCAAACTTCCTGATTTTAAAGGAAATCGGTTTCCGATGGTTCTAAAGGTTTTGCATCATGAAATATTGATAAATATTTTAGACAGCAAACCCTTACCCAATTTTTTTGTATATAAAAAACCATGGCGCAGAGACGGAGCAATGATGGCAATGTGCCTTGAAAAGACCGGAAATCTGGCATTGATCAAAGACTGGGTGTTGTCTTTGGACAATCCGTATGATCACAACAATGGTTCCATTTCAGGAAAACCAGAAAATGAAGCTGATAACCTGGGGCAAACTTTATACCTTTTATCATTTTTTACCAATCAGCATCACCCGCTTGTTGCAAAAATTCTGGAAGAAGCTAAAAAGTTTGAAAAGAAAGTTGACGGGAAGCTCTTTATTTCAGGAAGATCAGATTTTCATGAAGTGCCTGTCTATCAAACCAAGTGGATGAAATTTGGATTGAAAAGCCTTAAAATGAACGATCCGTATCAGATTCCTTCCATCAGTGATGATTATTCGTCGCTGTTCTGGTGGGATTATACTGAAAACTATCTTCGCTGTGATGAATATTCGAACGACTTTTATCCATACCTTGGCTGGGCTCGCGATCATTTTAAGGGAACGATAACGGGTCCGGTCAGCAACCAGGATTATCCGCTAAGCTGGGAAACAAAGGCGAGCGAAGCCGATTACAGTAAACTTTCTGTTATTGATCAGGTATATGTTGATGAAAAGACTTCTGCGCCGCATACCTGGCACGCTTCGGAAATGTTTTTAACCTTAATACAAATTCAAAACGAATGAGAACAATCAGAACTTTAATACTTGTTGCTCTTCTTTCAGGAGTAATTACAAGTGTTTCGGGCCAGAATAGCCCTAAAAATATCGACATTTCGAAAGGTTGGAAAATGCAAACCAGTGATAAACCTGAATATTCGAAGCCTGATTTTGACGACTCAGGCTGGAAGTCAATTCAGGTAGGTTCGCCGTGGGAAGCGCAAGGTTATACCAATTACGACGGTATTGCCTGGTACCGTATGAAAGTTATTATTCCTTCATCCCTTAAGACGAACAATCCATACATTAAAGGTCTTCAGTTGTCGCTCGGTAAAATTGATGATGAAGATATTTCTTTCATGAACGGTATAGAAATCGGGCATGGGTCTGGTTGGGATCTACAGCGCGAATACGGCATTCCTTTTGATCTCATAAAATGGGACAAGGAAAATGTTATTGCGGTTAAAGTGATAGATAACGGTGGTGGAGGTGGCCTATACTCCGGAAGCTATTCAATCGGGTCGTTCAATAGTTTTTCGAAAAATACTGCATTTGAAGCTGATAATAACCCGATTCAGGATTATTACAAAAATGGCCTCGAATTGAATAAAACCATGACTGTCAAACTTGGCGAGGCTTATAAAAATCTGCCGTGCGATATACAGGTTATTGTTTCTGACTCGAAAACTAAAGAAATAGCTTTGAATAAAACCTTCCAGATGATTTCTTCCGAGAATGGGGAAGGTAGCTTTAGCTATTCGGTTAAATTTAAGCACAGCGGTTGGTATAATGCTGATTATAAGTTGTACTCCAAATATTTGAAAGATACAGTTTTATCGGAATCGCTGATAACCTATCAGCTAAGCGACCGAAAAGAACCTAAAAGTGTAGCTCTGGTGGTATCGGTGGTCGTTCCATCGAAAGAAATGCCTTTCGATTTGAAAAACGTTCAACTTTCCGGATATTTAGGCAAACGGGTGAATGCAAATCTGACTGAACGCCTCTTGAAAATTGATGAAACCGGAATTCTGGAATGTTACTACAATCGCCCCGGAAAGCAAACCTGGGTAGGCGAATATACCGGGAAGTACCTTCATGCTGCCGCACGTGCCTGGAAATTTTCAGGAAACGAGCAGCTTAAGGCGCAAATGGATCGGATTGTTGATATTTTAATTAGTTGTCAATTGCCTGATGGCTATCTGGGAACCTATTTGCCTGCGAATTATTGGACAGATTGGGACATTTGGGCGCATAAATACAATTTACTGGGCTTGTTGAGCTATTATTCGGTAACTGGTTTCGAACCTGCTTTGCAAACCTCTATCCGTATTGGTGATTTGATGTGCAAAACATTTGGAAACAAGCCCGGTCAGCTTAATCTGGAAGAAACCGGAGGACATGTCGGAATGGCATCTTGCAGTATTCTGGAACCAATGACCGACCTGTACCGAATGACCGGAAACAAAAAATACCTCGATTTCTGTAAATATATAGTTGAAGCATACGATCATCAAAAGGGACCAAAGATCATTACCACCTTGAATTCGGTTGGGAAAGTGGATAAGACCGCTAACGCGAAGGCTTATGAAATGATGTCGAATTTTACCGGAATTGTGAAATTGTATCAGTTAACCGGCGATGCAAAACTGCTTTCAGCCATGAAGACAGGATGGAATGATGTGGCTGTTAATAAATTGTATATTACCGGAACTTGTAGCGAAGGGGAGCATTTTCAGGAAGATTTTGTACTGCCGGCCACAAATGATGTGCACATGGGAGAAGGTTGCGTGACGACTACCTGGATTCAGTTTAGCCAGGCCATGTACAACCTGACTGGCGAAGCAAAATACATCGATGAAATCGAAAAAGCCGTATACAATCATCTTTTAGGAGCAGAAAATCCTCAAACCGGATGCGTTTCTTATTACACCGCTTTGCAAGGTGCGAAACCATATCGCTGTACCATTATGGCCCACTGCTGTTTGGCAAGCGTTCCGAGAGCGATTGCCGCCATTCCGGAGTTGGTTTACACGAAAAGTACTGAAAACGGTTTCAATATCAACATGTATGAATCCGGTACTTTCAATGAAAACATTAAAACAAAGGATGGTTCGGCCGTTTCGGTGAATGTGATGATGAATTTTACTGACCAAAAATTTGGTGTTCGAAATGGAACTGTAGAAATTCAAGGTGCTGGAACCTATGAAATTGGATTGCGCGTTCCAACCTGGTGTAAGAATTTCATAGCCAAAGTTGATGGTAAAGCATATTCAGGAATAACGGGACAATACCTTGAAATTGAAAGAAACTGGAATCAAAAATCGAAATTGGAAGTCACGTTTGATGTGAATACCCAAATATTGGATGGTGGCTTGAGTTATCCGGATTACCTTGCAGTGAAATACGGTGCACAGGTTTTGGCGCTCGATCAGTCACTGAATAAGCAACTTGCCGATCTGGATCAGGTCGCTATTGATGCAGCTTCTGTTCAGCTTGTTCCCGAAAATGAGTTGTGGTACGGGAATCGGGTTTATGCGGCAAAGGCATTCTACAAAGGCCATCCAATTTCTTTAAAACTGGTGCCATTTGCCGAAGCAGGCCAAACCGGTGGCGAAGTTCGCACCTGGATAATGAAAAAACATTAACCCAAAATTATAAACAGATGAAAAACAGAAATTTAATCATTTTATTCGTAGCTATTTCACTGCTTTCGGTATCGTGCCAACAAAAAACAGATACCCGAACCATTTCAAACGAAACCTTGAAAGATAAAATTGCTGGTGGATGGGCTGGTAAAATGATTGGTGTAACCTATGGAGCGCCAACTGAATTTAAGGCTAAAACAGCGACTTTCG
>JAAFHB010000148.1:0-12641 GCA_010906965.1 Mariniphaga sp.
AAACAAAAATGTAACTTTTCCACTGGACATGATGCCAGTAGTAAATGAAAAATTACAGCTTTTCAAATTAGGCGAATATTTTATGCCTTCAACTGATTTTATTTTTGAAATTGCAAAAAACATTGCTCCAAATGCTCGTTTTGAGGCTGGTGACGCTCAAGATTCTTTCTTTGAAGGTGAACGGCTTGTTGCATTTATTAACAAAAAAACAGGCGAATCACAAATCTTTCCCGCTTTGGAAAACTTGCAACCAGGAACAGATTTGGCCAATAATGCCAATGAATTTGCCAAACGAATGTTAACCGAAAACCAGCTATTTCCTGATGATGGGACAAAAGCAGTTGCTATGCCTGCTGTCGTCCTGAATGGTGCAATGCATGACCAAACAAGTACTGATCGAATGATGGAAGCGGAGTACCTGGCATATGTGCGATTTGAACGTCAGGTTAACGAATTTCCGGTCTACGGCTCAGGTACTGCAGCAATGATTGGAATAGGTGCCAATAATACAATTCAAGCAATATCACATTGTTGGAAAACGGCAATTCAAACAGATCAATTTGCAGCACCAAAACCGATTGAAGAATCCTATAATGAAATTTTCAAAGAATTGATTCCACTTGCAAAAATTGGTATGGTAAATGTCGACAATGTAAAAGTCGTTTATTATGATGGGGGTGGGGATTTTTTACAACCTTGTTACCGGTACGAAGCGACTGTCAGTAAGTTTTTGACACGACAAATACCTCAGGATCTGCCTTCGAATATGCATAAATTTGGCTTTGTACCTATTGATATTTTGTTTGAGCCAATCAATAAAAACATAGAATTATTCAAGCCTAACAGAACCAAAAAAACAGGTGGAATCGATATTAACGCTGGTATTCCGGTAGGAAGATATGTTGTAAGAAATGATCATCCCGGATGGGTAAACAGTGCCAATAATTTTTGGAATAATTTGATTGCCGGCGGTCGGAATTTCATTAACACCCAATATTATTGGGCTGAGCCAAGATTGTTTACGAATCAAAAAGATAGCTTTGTAAACAATGTAAGCATTGCACTAAACGAAGTCCATGGAAATTGGTGGCTATTTTCGACAAAAGGCAATTCACAAGATTTGGTCTCATTAAGTGATATTCCAACCTCAGGTTTTACACATCTGGCTTTTTGGATATTGCACTCATGTGAAATTGTACCAACGCAAACAGATGAAAATAACTCATTTGATATTTGGTGGGATTTATTCAAAGGCCTTCATGCCGTAGTTGGATATCGTACCGAAATGTGGATCGAAGATGGTGTAACTGGTCCATTTGGCAGAGCAATTGGCTTGGGCGCTCCTGTTGTTTCAGCATGGATGAATGCGGTGGTAACAAATAGTAATTATGGTGCAACCGGTGCAACCTATTTTGATACAAATAGAAATATGACAGAACCAATGGGTAGGGCATCTTCTGTAAGTGTAGTTGGCCATACCGACGATACTGCCATGAATGTTGTGCCATTAGCCCCGGCTAATCAACTATATGAATGGTGGTTTAATAACTGATTAAATTAATTGGTTGCATTGGTTTCAATAATTTATCTAAGAACGTTGTTGATTCGTATTGTTGTGAATGCGGGTGAAATATATCAATATAATTCGCCCGCATTTCTGATAGCTATTTCAAGTTTTGTCCTGGAATTGTTATTAACCTTTTCCCTCTGCTATATTGTATTTGAAAGGGAGTAAGATAGTTAGGGTTAAACTTAGTAAGAAGCTTTTATGGAATTATTTAAGCTACTTTATCGGCATTTGCCAGTAAATATGCTTCTGCTGCGGTACTCCAAAGTCCATTATATTGATCGCAAATTTCAGCCAGACGGGCATAAACCGGATTTGTTTTTCCTTTCTGTGCAAATTCGGCGATTGGTGTTAATGACATTTCGATATGATTGTAAATGAGTTTTTTACCGCCGGGAATTTCAGGCAGATGAAGTGTTGCATCAATAACAGCATTAATGCCGCCGATGTGGGTGACCAATCCTGCAGGATCAAGTCCGGCTGACATCAACGCGAGGGCTTCTTTCATGTCATCCGTATTGCCACCACTGGTTCCCACAATATGGGTATATGCATAGTGAACATTGTAGAAGTTGAGGGATGCCTTGAAATTCGGATCAGAAGGTCCTGCAAAGAAATTCAGACATCCGTCGAATGCTAACAATGCATCGGCTTGTTCGACAACCGGTGCGACTGGTGCAAATACAAAAATATCATTGAAACCTTCGCCACCACTGATTTTCTTCAATGATTCGATTGCATTGGCGAATTTAGACGTGTTTACATACCGAAGATCAATTCCTCTTGAAGCTGCAAAGTCAATCGTATATAATCCTGCGGCCCGATCCAGCCTGGTTTGATCGATGTCGGTGACAATCAGTAATGATGGTTTACGATCGTCGCGGTGAAGTACGTAATTGATTGCAGCAAGTCCCATTGGCCCGACTCCTGCCAACAGTGCCATTTTACCGCCTTCAACGATCTCCATTTTGTGTATGTATGATCCGGGAGTGGTGTGATAATTGGCATGAATTGCTCCGATTACGCACGAAAGTGGTTCAGCCAGTGAGCCTGGGTAAAATCCTTCGCCTGTGTAAGGGAGCAAACAATCGGCTTCCATAACCTCATTTGGAATAATAACATACGTTGCATCGCCGCCGATAAAGCTGTAAGAATATCCTGGAGCTCCTAAAACACCAACCCTGCTTCCTGGAAAAGTGATGGCCGGCTGGATAGAAAATTTATCCCCAACCTTGAACTTCCCTTTCCATTTCAATCCGATCTCCATCAATTCACCTGCAAATTCATGGCCAATAATGACGGGATTCAAATCGCAATCATTGGGAATCCGCTTGTGATCAGCTCCCTGACTTGCCGCTTTGTAGGATGACATACAAAGACTGTCGCAGATCACTTTGGCTAATATTTCATTCTCATTTATTTGCGGTAATTCGAACTCTTCGAGCCTCAAATCCTTCTTTCCGTATAATCGTACTGCGCGAGTCTTCATGGTGACTATTTTTTATGAATTTATTTCTGGGTTTTAGCTGTGAGTAACCTTCAGTAGCTACTGGCTATTGGCGACTTGCATCTGGCTAAACTGTGCCAAGTTATGTGATCCGCTTCCAACAAATGAATTACCGTTCAAAGTGTTTTATAAAGTTATTAAGCTTTTTACCAAGTAATTCACATTTTGAATGGATCTGCTGATAGGTTTCCTCATCTTGAAGTGAACCCGTTTCAAAAAGTGATTCTAAATGATCAATCGTTTCATCGTTTGAAGCAATAGCATAGGTCAGAAATTTGAAATATTCAGCCTGATATGTTCTTCTTCCATAACCTTCAACAATTGTAGAGCGGGAACTTTTTGAAGAACGTCTGATTTGTTGACCAGTTTCAAACTGCTCAAATTTTGGCAACTGCTCAAGACTCATTTTGTGAATCTCAATAGCCACCTCTCTTGCCAACTGCCATATTTCCAAATTTTTATACGACATATTTAATTATAAAATGCAATTACTTCTTATTTGCACGAACAGCCAGTTGCTAGTAGCTAGTAGCCAGCAGCCAGTCTTAGTTCAGCATATTTTGCCCTCCGGTAACTGGCACTGCCTGTCCTGTTTCGTACTCCTGCTCCATCACGTAGAAAATTGCTCTTACGACATCGATCACGCGACAACCTCTTCCTGCCGGTACCTGTTTTTCGTAAAATGCTTTTACATCCTCCACATCTTCAGCTCCGGGAACTTTACCAGCTTTGAGGTATTGTACGAATAGCCCTTTTTCAGGATCGCTCCAAAGTGGACCTTCGAAAAAATTACCAGGACAGATTGAGTTTACTTTAATCCGGTGCGGCATCAACTCCATGGCAAATGATTGAGTAAGACCGATACCGCCAAATTTTCCGCCTGCATAGGCAAAATTACGGTTACTTCCTTTCAATCCAGATTTGGAATTAATCTGTATAATATCTGTAAAATAGTTTTCCCTAAACTGTGACTGAATTTTCATAACAGCTGAAGCATATTTTGCGCAGAGGAAATATCCTTTATAATTAACATCAGTCATTACAGAGAATATTTCAGGAGTCATTTCATCGAGACCACCCGCACGAAGAATTCCGGCATTGCTGATAATTACATCCAGTCCACCAAACTGTTTTACGGTAGCTGCAACCATCTCTTCAACCGATTCGGGACTAACAACGTTTGCTTTGACAAAAAAAGCCTGGTTGGTCTGTTTTTTGGAATTCAGTTTTTCAACCATCTTTCTCCCAACTTCTTCGTTGAGATCAGCGACTACTACATTTGCACCCTGCGCATACAATAATTCGGCAATGCCTCCGCCAAATCCCTGAGCTCCACCGGTAACAATGGCAATTTTATCCTGAACCCTGCCCGAAACTGTTGTGACAAGTTCCTTCTGTGCGCCAAACAATAAATCAAGCAAAGCTGCATTTTCAGCAACGGCAACCAATCCAATCCCCTTTAAAAAGATATAATCGGGATGTCCAATTCTTGTGTCGAACCAGGTTGATAGTTTTACTTTTAAATCATCGATCATCTCGTCGGGATCTGTTGTTTCGTCAACAACAAGAATGCCAGTTGATTTTTTGATAAAATTCAAGTTGTATAAATCTTCCTCATCATCAATGGATAATATTTCTTTTCGATTGTCGAATCTCACGGTCATAATCTTCTTACGCGATGTAAGCATCCTGATTGCAGGGACGACACGATTAATTATCAAGGTATTCATATTTAGATTTTTATCAGGTATTCAATGATGGCTTTACCTAAAGTTGCGAAATATTCCCTTTTTGACTGATATGGTTTGCCTTCTATATCAAGGTATCCAACTCCTTCTTTAGCGACAAGATACTGGTGCGCAGCGGTGATACACGCCCCTTCGTAGTTAATTTTAAGGAGCATTTCAGTCAATGGGGTATTGTTTCTTGCGAAAAGTTCCACAGGCTCCATTGCAGGTGTATTGTGTTCTGTTCCAAAGGTGACAATAAATCCGTTTTTATTGAAGTAAGCCGCATACTCTTCAAGTACCGCAATGCTATTTCTTGTGGTGATAAACTCTACCGAGCAGATATTTCTACTTTTAAGAATCTCAATTACAGTTTCTTTTGGGGCTTCAAACTCCGTGAAATTACCATTGTTGTCATCAGCGAGAAACGGGTAAGTTGGAATCCCTCCCGATTTGAGGATGATCTGGCATACGTCGTCCATATCAAGAAATGCTTCCGGACTTTCAGAAATAAAGGCAGCACCACCTGCCTTGAGAAGGTTCCCACGAATCTCATTTTCGATCGCAGCAAAATTGCCAATGTCAGATTTGAGCGCTTTCCCGCCAAAAATGGTTTTATATAAAAGCTGCTGATCTTCGGAAGAAGTAAACTGCGTGTTAATTTTTTCGCGTAATGCTTTTGCGAGGTGGCGTTCGCGTACCATTCCCTTGGTCATGGCTGATTTAATCTTTTCATAATCAAGTTCAAAACCCGCCTTGCAGTTTAGGAAAACTTCATTGAGTTTATCACACATTTTCTGAACCTGCAGATTAGATTCGCGACGGACTGATTCGAGTTTTGAAGCATAAGGCTCCTCAAGTTTTGCAGGGAAGGCGAGTCCTTTGCCGCTTAAATAGGTGCGACCCGGATTGTTAGGATCGTTCACTTTAATGCCGGCCGACTGATCGTTTCGGTTAAGGCTGATATATTCAATATTGAAAAGTGGGAATATTTTCCTTTCGGCACAGGCTTTTGCCCACTCGGGATAGCCATCGGTGGTATAAAAATCGTTAATCCCTGCGACCTTCACATTTTCATTTACAGCCATATTCAGCGCCTGAGAAATGTTGGTGAACGCGCTGAATGAATAGGGTGTATGCATATGGGCGTTAACAAGCCGCACCTGTCCGTCGCCATTCTTGTCGTACCATTTTAACAATTCTTCCCTTCCGGGGAAGGTTTTCCAGAAATCCATAGCGCCTTTTTTAGTCAGTCAAAAAAATATTTACGAATAAAAAATTGCGATTTATGATTTATGAATTCCAAATTTGTAAATCATAAACCATAAATCATAATTGTAGGGTTATCCCAAATTATACACCCAGCTTTGCCCTGCGGATTTGTTCCAGATCGCTAAAGTTCTGACCCGAAACGTGTCCTTTCAATGGAACGATCTTTTCATGGATGGCATCAATAAACCATTCTGGCTGAGGGAAGAACGCTTCTTCGAGTTCGTAAGCCGGAGTGATCCAGTTTCTTGAGCCAACAACAACTGGTGGTGCATCAAGGTAATCGAAAGCAAGTTCTGTAATATTGCGGGCCAGTTCGTTCAGGAACGATCCGCGTGAATTAGCGTCTCCCGATATGAGGATGCGCCCTGTCTTTTTAACCGAGGCAATCACTTTCTCGTAATTAAATGGTACGAGTGAACGTGCATCAATTACTTCGGCAGACATGTTGTATTTTTCTTCAAGAATCTTTGCTGCATCAAGCGCACGGTAAAGTGTAGCACCAATCGTAAGGATCGTGACATCTTTTCCTTCGCGCTTTACATCAGGTTCACCGAAAGGAATTTCGTAATAACCTTCAGGAACGCCGCCTTTGTGAAATTGTTCGCCAATATCGTAAACACGCTGACTTTCGAAGAAGATTACGGGGTCGGTTCCCTGCAAGGCGCTATTCATAAGTCCCTTGGCATCATATGGAGTAACAGGGAAAACGACTTTCAAACCAGGGATATGGGCAACAAGTGAAGTCCAGTCTTGTGAGTGCTGAGCTCCATATTTTGATCCAACCGAAACCCTTAAAACAACCGGCATTTTAAGGACATTTCCGCTCATCGCCTGCCATTTGGGAAGTTGATTAAAGACTTCGTCACCACACCTTCCAAGGAAGTCGCAGTACATGATTTCAGGGATTACCCGTCCGCCACACATTGCGTAACCAATTGCTGTTCCGACTATTGATGCTTCTGAAATCGGCGAGTTAAATAGTCGGTGATAGGGAAGGGCTTCGGTCAATCCACGGTAAACTGCAAAAGCGCCACCCCAGTCGCGGTTCTCTTCACCGTAAGCAACCAACGTTGGATCTTTATAAAAACGATCGACAATTGCATCGAAAATACCATCGCGCAATTGGTATTGTTTCATTTTTGAGAATGGCTTTCCATCGGCATCAAAAGCAAAACGTTCTTTTTTCGCGATCTGAATTACCCTTGCATTTTCTGCCATCGGATGGTTTACTTCCGGGGTACGTTGCTTATCCATGCTATCAACCGACTGATTGGAGAAAATCATTTCACCAATTTGCTCCGGACGTTTATGGATATCCATACGTGGCGAAATCTCGTCATTGATCGAAAGTTTGAGCATTTCGACCATAATTGACTTAATATCAGACCATATTGCGTCAAGTGAAGATTGAGATGTCACCTTGGCATCGATCAGGCTTTTTCCGAACGATGCGATGCTGTCCTGCGCCTGCCACGCTTCGATCTCCTCTTTTGAACGATACGATGAGGCATCGGACGGGGAGTGGCCGCTGTAACGATAAGTAAGCACTTCCAATAAA
This sequence comes from Mariniphaga sp., assembly GCA_010906965.1. Classification (GTDB taxonomy): domain Bacteria; phylum Bacteroidota; class Bacteroidia; order Bacteroidales; family Prolixibacteraceae; genus JAAFHB01. The sequence continues at coordinate 7,632 of JAAFHB010000148.1, forward strand.
ACCGGGCCATTTTTTTCTTCAATAACCTTACGTTTACGACGATAAGCATCAATTACGGCTAATGGATTGTAGCCATCAACTCTTTCGGCATGCATTTGTTCGGGGTTAACTCCGGCTCCGATGCGGGCTACTTTTCCGTAGCCCATTGTTTCGCCGCAGGTTTGACCACCCATTCCATACTGATTATTCATCACATTGAAAATCACAGGTAATCCACCCTTCATATCACCTTCCCAAAGTTCTTTAAACTGATCCATCGAGGCGAAGGAAAGTCCTTCCCAAACCGGACCGCAGGCCATTGATGCATCACCAATATTGGCAACTACCATTCCTGGTTTACGGTTGATCTTTTTATAGAGTGCAGCGCCGACAGAAATATCACCGCTACCACCAACGATGGCGTTGTTGGGATAAACACCAAACGGGGTGAAGAAAGCGTGCATACTTCCGCCTAAACCCTTATTAAATCCTGTTTCGCGGGCAAATATTTCGGCTAATGTTCCATAAAGGAGGAATCTGCGGCCAAGTTCTTTTGTTGTTCCTTTGAAATCCTTTTTTACTATTTTGAGAATTGTTCCGTCAAAGAACGATTCCATAATCTCTGTCAATTCAGCATCATTAAATTTTTGAATGGCACTTAACCCTTTGGCAAGAATTTCGCCATGGCTTCGGTGTGATCCAAATATAAAATCTTCAACAGTAAGCTCGTAGGCCATTCCAACTGCAGCTGCTTCCTGTCCTGCAGAGAGATGTGCAGGTCCGGGATGATCGTACTTTGTGCCGCTGTACTCACCGGTAGTTTTAATCAGGTTCAACATCGTTTCGAATTCGCGGATCACCACCATATCGTGGTAGATGCGAAGGAAATCTGCGTCTGAAAAATTCGATTTCTCTTCTGCAATTGTTTTTTTGTACTGATTAACCGGAATTGGGGTAAAAGTTATTTCTCCGGCTTGTCTGGCCACACTCGGGTCAATAAACTGAACTTTAGGCATATGAAATTTTTATTGGTGTTACGATGATTTGGTAATTGGTTTTTAGAAGGAAAAGATGGTTTCTTTAAATATTTCCGAAATTGTAGGATGAGGGAATACAACTTCCTCCATCTCTTTAAGGGTCATCTCCATTTCGATGGCCATTGAAGCTCCGTAGATGATTTCTCCTGAAGGATTTCCAAGCATGTGAACGCCGATAACTTCGCCATATTTAGCGCCAACGAGCACTTTACAAAGACCGCTTCCCCCTTCATTTTCAGCTATAAAACGTCCTGCAAATGCCATTGGTAATTTGGCAACGCGGTATTCGATATTTTGCGCTTTTGCACTTTCTTCGGTATAACCGACACCCGAGAATTCAGGGTTTGTGTAAACGACACCAGGAATCGCATTGTAACGCATTCTGTCAGCGCGTCCTGTAAGGTTATTTACAACCACTTCGCCTTCGCGGTATGCTGTGTGAGCAAGTAATGAAAATCCCGTGACATCGCCAGCAGCAAAAACATTCGGAACATTAGTCCGCATTTTTTCGTCCACTTTGATGCCACCACGGTAAAGTTCTACTCCTATATTCTCGAGGCCGAAACCTGTGGTGTTGGCTTTACGTCCGACACTTACGAGGATTTTTTCACCAGTAATTGATTCCTTTTTGCCATTCTTTTCGAAGAACACTTCATTTCCTTTTACTTCAGTCACTTTGGCTGAAATGTTGAAGTTGATTCCTTTCTTGGTATACATCTGACGAAGCATAGTGCTCATTTCGAGATCCATGCCGGTAAGGATTTCATCGAGCATTTCAATGATGGTTACTTTGGTGCCAAGACTGTTAAAGAAACTGGCAAATTCAAGTCCTATGACTCCACCGCCGATAATAACCAAAGAATCTGGTCTTTCCTTTAATTCGAGGATTTCCCTGTTTGTCAGGATTAATTCGCCCGGAGCGCCAAGTCCTGGAATAGGTGGCATAAATGCTTCTGAACCGGTGCAGATCAGCAGGTTTATTGCCAAAATTTCTGCGTCGCCAACAGTAATTTCAATTCCTGCTGCTGAACGTCCTTTGATGAAAGCCGCACTTTTAATCACTTCAACATGATGTTCTTTCATTTTCATGCCAACGCCGCCAACAAGTTTTTTGACTACTTTTTGTTTGCGGGCCATCATTTTCGAAAAATCGAAAGTCACCTCTTTTATGTCAATACCATATTTACTGCTTCCAAGGGCGTTGTCGTATAGTTTTGCGCTATATAACAGTGTTTTCGTAGGGATGCATCCCTCGTTGAGGCAGACGCCGCCCAACTCACCTTTTTCAATTAGGACTACTTTAAGTCCTTTTTGACCAGCTCTTTCTGCTGCTACATAACCGGCAGGACCCCCGCCAATAATTGCTAAATCGAATGTTGTACTCATCGTAGAATCTCCTATTTTATTAAAGTTCAAACTCAAGGTTTTCGATTTCTATGGCGATTTGTTTCAGGAAACGGGTTGCTTCACCACCGTCCAAGGCCTGATGATCGTAGGTAAGACTAAGTCCAATGAACGGAACGAATCCGTAAACTCCATCACCTAAATCTTTCGGACGCGGGACTATGGTGTTAACTCCTAAAATACCAACCTGCGGAAGGTTGATTACGGGTGTAAACATTTCAACTCCGTAATTTCCGAGATTAGAAACGGTAAATGAGGCGGCTTCGGATGAGAGCAATTCAGGATTGATTGCCCCTTTGCGACACGAAACGGCTATTTCGCGCATCTGGTTCGAAAGCCCCTGAATTGAGAGGTCGTCTGCATTTCTGATTGCAGGAACCATCAATCCGCGATCGGTGTCGACCGCTACCCCAAGGTGTATTTTATTAAAGTATTTCACACTATCGCCAAGAAAATGGCCGTTTGCCTGCGGAAATTTCCGCAACGCTTTTACCACTGCAAAACAAACCATATCATTAATGGTAATGTTCACCGGATAACCATTATCATTGGCTTTTTTTACTTTTCGGCGTAATTCGAGCATTCTACGTGCGTCAGCGCCAAGGTGATGTGTCAATTGTGCGGAATTTTGCAGTGAACTGAGCATCGCTTTGGCGATCATCTTGCGCATATTCGATAATTTCTTAATTTCAAAATCATTGCTGTAAACCGGATTTGGTGTTGCAAGGTCTTTTGCAGTAACAGAACCACCTAAGCCGCTTCCTGTTGATGCAGGTTGTAATTGTTCCTGCCCGGCAATTTTCTTCGCCAGTGGCGTTGTTTTAGGATTACCTGCGATCACAGCAAGAACATCCTGTTCAATGATACGCCCTTTCGGACCGGTGTCCGCTAATCCGGTAGTAGGGATACCTTCTTTATCTGCAAGAATTTTTGCGCGCGGTGAGATAGCTCCTGTTCCTGCTTCCTGATTGACCGCCTTAGGTGCCAATTCTTCAGTCTTTGTTACTATTATTTCTTTTTGTAGAATAGTTTCTGAACTTAGTGTGCTTTTCGGTACTGCACCACCTGGCCTGTAACTATCAGCTGATTCGTCGGCTGCGCCAATCACGCATACATTTGTCAGAACAGGGACTTCGTCGCCAGCCTCATAAAAAAGTTCGAGAAGAATTCCGTCAACCGGGGCCTCTTCTTCAAATGACGCTTTGTCGGTTTCGTAGGCAAAAAGGATTTCGCCTTTAGTAACCTGATCACCCTTTTTTTTGTTCCATTCGGTAATTATACAACTTTCAACAGATTGGCCTTGTTTAGGCATTATAACGACAGTAGCCATAGGAAAAATATTTTCTGCAAATATATTTCATTCAACTTGTATTTACAAGTAATTTAATTAATAATTTTAAAAGAAATATAAAAATGGTGTATATATATGGATAATAGAATTGTATGAAATATTTATATTTTTATCATGTAAATACAAATATCTATTTTTGTTAAAACTTTTATTACTTTTGCAATTGTACCAAAATCAATTGCGAATAGATTTTATGCAACAGCAAACTTTAATACCGCAGCACCGCAAAGTATATGAAATTTTACGTTCGCATATTACGGATGGTGTTTTTCATGAAGGAGATTTGCTTCCATCGGAGAACGAGTTGTGTACAGTTCACAAGGTGACGCGTCCTACGATAAGGAAAGCGCTCGAGCGCCTGGCCAACGAAGGTTATATTGTGAGGCACCAGGGCAAAGGAAGTATTGTGAAAGGGGTTCCAAAAGGTGTCGGGATTCTTTCGCTGACGGGTACTACTTCAGCGATTGGCCAGGATAATCTGCTGACTCATATTGTTGTAAAGCCTGAAATCCGAAACTGGAGCGAGGCTTTCACATTTCCTTTAAACCAGCAAGAGATCGAATCGGGGTGTATTTATTTGGAGCGCCTTCGGTTGGTGAATAACAAACCCGTTTTTTTTGATATCACGATGATTCCCAATATTAATCTTCCGAGATTTACGTCTCGAAATTTTGAGAATAAATCGCTGTTCGATATTCTGCGCAAGAATTATCAGGTGGAGGTGAAAGGTGGTGAGCAAAAGATCCTTTCCATCGTGGCTGATGAAAAGTTAAAAGACTATTTTCAGGTGGGATCCGGACATCCGGTGCTGCAATTGAATCGTAAAATCGAAACAAACCGTCCGGGTTTTTATATTTATAGTCAGGTGTTTTGCAATACGGATGAATACGCATTGTACGGAACTTTCTGATTGACAACAAAAAACCCGGCTTTACCGGGTTGCATCCATCAGAAGAGATTCTGATATTTATTTACATCATTGAACCATTTCGATGATGTTCCAATGATTTAATTGTTTGCCAGTTCGTTGCTGTTATTGAAAGCCTTTTCAGATTCGAAATCATTTGTGGCGTTGTCCATCCGGTTTTTGATTTCTGCTGCCAATTCAGCATTCACATATTCCTGTGCATTATAGGCTGCCAACTGTAGTGCAATTTCTGCAACTTCGCCATTGCTGTTCATCCAGCTTTCAGTTTCGTTTGCCAATTCAGCATTAACAAATTCCTGAGCGTTATATGC
>JAAFHB010000148.1:12647-14177 GCA_010906965.1 Mariniphaga sp.
GGTTCTGCAACTTCGCCATTGCTGTTCATCCAGCTTTCAGTTTCGGTAGCCATTTCAGCATTAACAAATTCCTGAGCGTTATATGCTGCAACCTGCAATGCAAGTTCTTGTTCTGCAACTTCGCCATTGCTGTTTATCCAGCTTTCAGTTTCGGTAGCCATTTCAGCATTAACAAATTCCTGTGCATTGTATCCGTTTTCAATGATAGCGATTGCTTCCTTGTTTGAATTTTCTCCATTTGTAATTCCTGAGAACGAAGCAAGAATAATGAACGAAGCTACTAATGATCTCATCACGTTTGCTGTTTTGTAAGTTGTTGTTTTCATTTTATTTTATTTTTAAAATTGTTTTCTGATTGGTTTATTACACCAATCATGCCAAACATTGCAACTATCATATATGCAGCAGTATATGAATTATTTGCAGATATTCAGGAGACTTGAACTGTACGGTTTGCGGATGGCTCGCTGTCCGAAAATGGACAGTTTGCAATTGACTAAGATTGTCAGGCAGTTGGAAACGGGTATATATTGAATAGACATTCAATTTTTAAACCTAATTTTGGAGAACAATACTAAAGATGCATTTTGATGAAGGTAATAGCAATTAACGGAAGTCCGAACAAAGAAGGGAATACCTTTTGCGCTTTGAAAATGGTTGGCGATGAACTTATAGAAAGTGGAATTGAATTTGAAATTCTGCATATTGGTCATAAATTGATACATGGCTGTCTGGCTTGCGGCAAATGTGCTGTAAACAAAGATGAAAAGTGTGTTATTAAAACGGATGATCTGAATAAGTGGCTCCAACAAATAAAGCAAGCTGATGGGATTATCCTTGGGGCTCCGGTGCACTACAGTGGTATACCCGGAACGATGAAAAGCTTTTTAGACAGACTGTTTTATGTGGCAGGTTCCAATGGGGGCCTGTTCCGCCAAAAAGTTGCAGCAGCTGTTGTTGCAGTCCGAAGAACTGGTGGATCTGCAACTTTTGATAGTTTGAACCATTATCTGAATTACTCAGAAATGATTATCGCTACTTCCAATTATTGGAATATTATACATGGTACAAGAGCAGGAGAAGTTTTACAGGATTTAGAAGGCAGGCAGATTATGAGCGTGTTGGGTAAAAATATGACATGGCTGCTTAAAATGAAGGAAGCTACTTCAGCTTCAATTGAATCCCCCAAAAGAGTAAAGAAAGAATTTACGAATTTTATTCGATAATAGTGGTAAATGACTCCCTTATTGGTCTAAACCAATTTATACAACTATTTACCATTTCACATTATTCTTGACGATACAATGAAAACTGCCCGTTTTTGCCGGGCAGTTTATCGTACTTAAGAGAAAGAAATCAGTTCTGTTTTCTATCAAATCTTAGTTTTAAGGTATTCATTTACTATTCGATAGCTAATGTTGACTCACCTTCGGTAGTTCCAGCTTCAACTGCTTCGTTATTGCTGTTCAAAAATCTTTCGGTTTCGATTGCCATTTCTGCATTCACAAAATCGGTAGCTTTATATTCATT
>JAAFHB010000149.1 GCA_010906965.1 Mariniphaga sp.
TGGGACAAATGGTAGAAGACATTTCGTATAATAATGCCGAACGGTATTTCCGTTTTGAATTGTAACTTTTCGGTTTGTAAAACGGAGAAATATTCCGATATTGCAATCGATTGCATGAAATCATTTCTAAAATAAGATATTTTTATAAGTAGCATTTCAACGGTTTGATTATGAATAAGAAGATTGTTACGTTCGGAGAAATCATGTTGCGTTTGGCAACTCCGGGTTACCTGCGCTTTAGTCAGGCAACCGAATACAATGCAACGTTTGGTGGTGGCGAGGCGAATGTTGCCATATCGCTTGCCAATTATGGACTTCAGGTCGATTTTGTGACCCGTTTACCCAAAAATGATATTGGAGAAGCGTGTCAGATGGATTTACGCAAATATGGCGTCGGTGTCGATAACATCATCTGGGGTGGTGAACGCCTCGGTATCTATTACCTAGAGAGTGGCGCAGTAAGCCGCGGATCGAAAGTCGTTTACGACCGTGCCCATTCGGCAATCTGCGATATTCAGCCCGGGATGATTAATTGGGAGAAGGTTCTTGAAGGTGTTGGCTGGTTTCACTGGACGGGTATTACACCTGCTATTTCGCAAGGCGCAGCTGATGTATTGGCCGAAGGTATCAAACTGGCAAATGATAAGGGAATCACCGTTTCGTGTGATCTCAATTATCGCAACAAACTTTGGAAATATGGTAAAAGTGCACTTGAGGTCATGTCTGTTTTAGTTGGAGGTTGTGACGTAGTTCTTGGGAATGAAGAAGATGCTGAAATGGTATTGGGTATCAAACCTGAAGGGGTGGATGTAACTTCCGGTCATGTTTCTGCTGCCGCCTATGAGTCTGTTTCAAAACAGATCATGACGAAATTCCCAAGGGTTAAAAAGGTAATTACAACTTTGCGTGGTTCTGTAAGTGCAAGTCACAATACATGGACCGGTGTACTTTGGGATGGGAAAACGCTGTTCGATGCACCAACTTACCAGATTACGCACATCGTTGACCGTGTTGGAGGTGGCGATTCATTTATGGGTGGTCTGATTTACGGTTTAATCACATGGCCCGAAAACGACCAGAAAGCTTTAAATTTTGCCGTCGCCGCTTCATGCCTGAAACACACGATTTATGGCGATTACAACCTGGTTACTGTCGATGAGGTTATCAAACTGATGGGCGGAGATGCATCAGGCCGCGTTGCACGATAGTTTTTATATTTTTCATTTTTAACTGTTCATTTTTCACTGATTATATGGCACGATTTACAAGAATAGAAGTTGCATTAAAGATGAAAGAGACCGGAATGATTCCAGTATTCTATCACAAAGATGCAGAAGTTTGCAAGAATGTAGTAAAAGCCTGTTACGATGGTGGCATCCGGGTTTTTGAATTTACGAACAGGGGTGATTTTGCACACGAAGTCTTTAATGAAATCAATAAATGGGCGATTAAGGCGTGCCCCGAAATGATTATGGGAGTTGGTTCTGTAATTGATCAGGGAACAGCATCGTTGTATATTCAGATCGGAACGAACTTTATCGTTTCTCCGCTGATTGATGAAGATATGGCCAAAGTTTGTAACCGCCGGAAAATTGCTTGGAGTCCTGGTTGTGGTTCTGTAACTGAAATTAACAGGGCGCACGAACTGGGCGCTGAAGTTGTGAAGATCTTTCCTGGCTCATCCGTCGGCGGTCCCGATTTTGTATCAGGTGTTAAAGGACCTATGCCATGGGCGAGCATCATGCCTACAGGTGGCGTTTCGCCTGACGAAGCCAACCTGAAAGGATGGTTTAAAGCTGGCGTTCACTGCGTGGGGATGGGTTCACAGTTGTTTCCAAAAGATGTAATCGAATCGGGAAATTACCAGGCTATAACCGATAAATGTATTGAAGCATTGGCAATTATTAAAAAACTTAGATAACAAATTGTGAACTAATACTCTAATTAATAAATTTAATTTATGCATTCGAAAACAATTAGCGGGAAGAAGACCAATTACAGGTGGATGATCTGTGCCATGCTCTTTTTTGCAACAACTGTCAATTATCTTGACCGTCAGGTTTTGTCATTGACATGGAAAGATTTTATTGCCCCCGAGTTTCACTGGACCAATAATGACTACGGTACTATTACTGCCCTCTTTTCAATTTTTTATGCCATAAGTATGTTATTCGCTGGTCGTCTCGTCGATAAGTTGGATACTAAAAAAGGATTTCTTTGGGCGATTGGGGTATGGTCGGTTGGTGCCATCCTGCATGCTTTCTGTGGCATTGCAACTTCCGGTATTATTACCGGGAAATGGTTAGTAGGTTTTGAAGAAGCCCGAAAAATAATTGGGATGGTTGACAATACCTCGATGGTTTTAACTGTCAGTGTTACCTTATTTATCTTTGCACGTTTTATACTGGCAGTAGGTGAAGCAGGTAACTTTCCGGCAGCTATTAAGGCCACAGCCGAATACTTTCCTAAAAAAGACCGTGCTTTTTCGACAAGTATTTTTAATGCGGGTGCTACGGTAGGAGCTTTGGGTGCTCCAATATCCATCCCTTTTATTGCGAAAGCCTGGGGTTGGGAAGCTGCTTTCATTATTATTGGTGCCCTTGGATTTGTGTGGATGGGATTTTGGGTGTTAGTTTACAAAAAACCTGAAGTGCATCCTAAAGTGAATGCCGCTGAGTTGGATTATATTCAACAAGATAAGCTCCTTGACACACAGTTTGTGGAAGATAAAAATGTTGTTAAAAGGAAAGTTCCATTTGCTGATTATTTTAAATACAAACAAACATGGGCATTTGCAGTTGGTAAGTTTATGACCGACGGTGTCTGGTGGTTCTTCCTGTTTTGGACTCCCGCTTACCTGAGCTCCGTTTATGGTATGGATTCAACACAAAGTGCTTTTCCATTATTTATTCTGTATTCTATCACGCTGCTTTCAATTTATGGCGGATGGCTCCCTTCTTACTTTGTTAATAAAGGGATGAATCCTTATGCCGGACGTATGAAGGCGATGTTGATTTTTGCATTTTTTCCGCTTTTGGCACTTCTTGCACAACCACTTGGAAGTATTACATTCTGGATTCCTGTTATTATTATTGGTATTGCCGGAGCTGCTCATCAGGCGTGGTCGGCCAACATTTTTTCAACGGTTGGTGATATGTTTCCGAAATCAGCCATTGCAACTATCACCGGTATTGGTGGTATGGCGGGCGGTCTTGGGTCATTTTTTATCAATAAAGGATCGGGTATGCTGTTCGATTTTTCAGAAGTAACTCAAATGCAATTTATGGGCTTTAAAGGTATAGAGGCCGGTTATTTCATTATCTTTTCTATCTGTTCTGTGATGTACTTAATCGGTTGGTCGATAATGAAAACGCTTGTTCCTAAATACAAACCTATTACTGATTTAGAATAAAACAGATCGATATTTAGAAATTAGGTTTTTGGTAAATATATTTGAATGTGAAAGCGGGTGAAAGCCCGCTTTTTACATAACGGATTTATGAGAACCTAAATATACCTTGAATAATATTCGGTTAATTTAATTGGTTAATAAAGCCTTTGCCGACATTTGCTTCAATCTCTTTGCGGGTATTGCCAACAATCGAACTAAAGCGTGCTGCTACGTGCTTGTTATGCTCTAAAGTTTTCGGTTTGTATTATTGTAATTCAATTTCCGGTATTAGTTACTACAACATTCACGTTAAAGCACAAACAGAAATTTGACCCTTCCGCAAGATTTTAAGTGAATGATTTTTTTATATCTTTGACTTAAAATTTAGAAAGTCATGGAATTAAGAATAGATTTGGATTACAATCAAATACTTGGGTTGATACATCAACTTCCAAAAAGGGAGATTGAAAGATTGACTTATACATTGCAATCAGAAATTTCTTTGAAAAAATCATCCAACGATTTGCAGGAAATGATTTTGAAAGCGCCTACCTGGACTGATTTAGAACTTGATGATTACAATAAGGCAAGGCTTCATATTAATAAATCAAGGATCGCATGATACTACTCGATTCTTCAATATTGATAGAGTTGTTTCGGAAAAAGGACAAAGAAAAGACGTTGTTTTATTCTTTATCTCAGAATTATACGGATTTGTGTATTTCTTCAATTACGCACTATGAAATAGGTGTAGGCAACAGAAAATCTCATTCAGACTATTGGAATTTAGTAAGTGAAAATCTGAGAGTAATTCCTTTTGATAAAGCGTGTTCAAATAGTGCTGTTGCGATTTACATCGACCTTTTGAAAGCAAATAAGATGATTGATTTAGCAGATATATTGATTGGAGCTACTGCCGTTTCATATAATATTCCAATTGCAACCCTTAATACTAAACACTTTAACCGGATCGAAGGTCTTGAAATAATTAAGTAATGTATTTGTTGCTGATTGAAGATATATAATCAAAGTCACTCAAAGCATCTACCCCCCTAAAACAGTTTCCCAATCTCCTTTTTAAGCTCATTCATTGCAATTACAATTGATTCGTTCTCGTCTTCGATATAGTTTTCGATGATCTTTTTGCTGAGTGAAAGGGCAGGCGCATCACCGCCAACTTCCTCTGCCGATTGGTTAATGATTCCGATCAGATTTTCGCGTGCTGCCCGGATGGTTTCCCAAAGAATGGCCGAAACATAAATTTGCTGGGATAAGTTATGCTCAAATTCCTGCCGGATCTGCGAAAGCAATTGCTGGTGATACTCGGAAGTATTGAGTTCGTGCGGCGATATCCGCATCAACAACGATTGCGGCGAAATGCGTTCGAGTACCAGTGCAAGACGTTCGTAAGCCTGCAACCGGACAGGGGTTACCTGACCGCTGCTTTTTATCCTGAACTCAAACTCTCGTTCTTTCTGCGCGTTTTCGAGCATATCCCTGAAAAGGAAATAGGCGGTAAGAAAGACGATGAGTGCGGGGAGAACTATTTTCAGAATGTCCCATAAAACGTTGATGTCACTTCCCATAATGCTTATTTGCAATTAATTAATTTAATTTTTCTGCTCTGTTGGAACGTTGGTTTTGATATTTAAATCCTTACTTTCCGATACCTGCGAATAGATAAAGAAGGTCAGGGTAAAATAGAGGAGTGTAAGTACTGCAAGCAGTGCATACCGCTTTATTTTGAATTGAAACATCAGCAGCGACACAATTGCCAGAACTCCCCCGGCAGCAGTCTGCCATCCTGTTGAGAGAAGGAGCGATGCCTGTGAAGGTGATCCATTCGCTTCGGCCAAAGCCTTTACTCCGCCGAAAAGGTTAAAATAAAGTGCCGTAAGACTGGTCGCAATCAATACAATCCATCCAAGGCGCGTCCAAATACTTTTTTTATCGACGTAACCTACAATAATTAAAACTACTCCTACAAATATTCCCCACTGTGGCAGGAGTGTCGCCAGGTACAACTGAGTGCTGGTCATTTTTCAGATATTAATTTCCTGATGCAAAATAGGGAATTTCCTGGCTCTATAAAGGCATCTGCCGGCAATTATTTTGCACTGGCATTAAATTTCATTTAGTCACTATCCTCTTAACAATTTGATAAAACTGTTGTCCGCTATTATATCCTTATTTTTGAGGATTAAATAATGTACAATTTCATGATGAGAGAATTAACAAAAGATTCGCGTGCGAAGGGACTGATCTTCGATATCGACGGAACGATTTGCGATACGATGCCGGTTCATTTCATAGCGTGGCGCGAGACTGCCGCCGAGCAGGGCATCGATTTTACCACTGAACTTTTCCTTGAAGTGACAGGAATACCCGCATTACAAACCAGTGAATACCTGAAAGATAAATTCAGATGCGATTTCGATGTGGTCGAATTTACGCGTTTAAAAGAGGAGCGTTTTGAACAAAATATGCACAAGGCCAAACCGATTGAACCTGTCATCAAAATTATCAGGGAAAACAAGGGTAAGCTTCCAATGGCATGTGGAACCGGTGGCTCACAATACCTTGCCTGGAAAACGCTTGAGATTGCAGGTGTCAGGGATTGTTTCGAACATGTAGTCGCCGCTGAAAATGTGATCAATCACAAACCTTTTCCGGATACATTTTTAAAAGCAGCAGAACTGATCGGCGTTCAGCCTTCGGATTGTGAAGTCTTTGAAGATGGCGAACTTGGATTACAGGCCGCTACAGCCGCAGGTATGATGTGTGTCGATGTAAAACCATATTACGAAGTCACGATCGGACAGGAGTTGTGAGGGAGATTCAGGGAGACTGAGAGAGGGGGAGACTGGGAGACTGAGATAGGGGGGGATGAAAAAAGGCGTAGCTGGAGGTAAATTGAAATATTATGCACTATGCACCGCTAAAAGTGATTCAAAAGTAGACCTTTCTAATTTTCACTCCACCTTTTTGCTGAACTTATCCTTTCATCACCTACCCGTCACATTTATTACTAATTTCGTCATTCGGTTAAGCTTTTGCGAATATGGATTTCAAAATAGTATCAGATTATCAGCCCACGGGTGACCAGCCCGAAGCAATCGATCAGCTTGTGAATGGTCTTGTTACGGGCATTCCTTACCAGACTTTGCTGGGTGTTACAGGCTCGGGGAAGACTTTTACAATGGCGAATGTCATTGAAAAAGTTCAGCGGCCAACCTTGATTTTAAGTCATAACAAGACATTGGCAGCGCAGCTTTATGGCGAAATGAAACAATTTTTTCCCGAAAACGCGGTACAGTATTTTGTCTCCTATTACGATTATTACCAACCAGAAGCCTATATTCCATCGTCAGATACTTTTATTGAGAAAGATTTATCGATCAATAAAGAGATCGAGAAGCTTCGGTTGAGCACCACCTCTGCCTTACTTTCCGGACGAAGAGATGTTGTTGTCGTCTCTTCAGTTTCCTGTTTATATGGTATTGGCAATCCGCAGGATTTTCATGCAAATGTGATTTCGCTCAAAGTAGGCGAGGTTGTCAGCCGTAATGTGTTCCTGCGAAAATTGGTTGATTCAATGTATTCGCGTAGTGAAGTTTTGTTTCAACGCGGTAATTTCAGAGTTAAGGGAGATACCGTAGATATCTTTCCTGCCTATGCCGATGAAGGGATCAGGATTGTGTTTTTTGGAGATGATGTGGAAGAGATATCGATCTTCAGTCCAGACAGCGGATATGCAATAGAATCTGTGAATAATTGTACCATTTACCCCGCCACCATTTTTGTTACAACCAAGGAAAGCATTCAGTTGGCCATCCGAAAAATACAGGATGACCTTGTACAGCATGTCGATTTTTTCAAGAAAACCGGAAAGTTTGTTGAAGCGAAAAGGATTGAAGATCGTGTAACCTACGATCTCGAGATGATTCGCGAGCTTGGTTATTGTCCAGGGATTGAAAACTATTCACGGTATTTCGATAGACGGGAACCCGGATCACGCCCTTTCTGTCTGCTCGATTATTTCCCGGATGATTACCTTATGGTGATCGACGAAAGCCATGTGACAATGCCCCAGATTCATGCAATGTATGGAGGCGACCGCTCACGAAAAGTTACGCTCGTCGATTATGGTTTCCGGCTTCCTGCTGCCATTGACAACCGGCCCTTAAAATTTGAGGAGTTTGAAGATGTTGCCAAACAAATAGTTTTTGTAAGTGCGACACCTGCTGATTATGAATTGCAAAAAAGTGAAGGGGTCGTTGTTGAGCAGATCATCAGGCCGACCGGTTTATTGGATCCAATGATTGAAGTCAGGCCCCGGATTAATCAGATTGATGATCTGATGGAAGAAATTCATATAAGGGTCAGTAAGGACGAACGGGTGCTTGTAACCACACTCACCAAACGGATGGCGGAGGAGCTGTCGAAGTATTTTGACCGGATGAATATTAAATGCAGGTACATCCATTCCGATGTTGATACAATGGAGCGGGTTGAGATCATGGAAAATCTTCGTAAAGGTGTTTTTGACGTTTTGGTTGGTATTAACCTTTTACGCGAAGGACTCGATTTACCCGAAGTTTCGCTCGTTGCTATATTGGATGCCGACAAGGAAGGTTTCCTGCGTTCTGAACGGTCGCTCACGCAAACAGCGGGTCGTGCGGCGCGAAATCTTAACGGTCTTGTCATCATGTATGCTGACAAAATTACCGATTCGATGCAACGGACCATCGATGCTGCCAATTACAGAAGAATCAAACAAAATGATTACAACATTGCGAACGGAATAACGCCAACCCAAATAATAAAACCGACACGTGAAATTATTGGTTTGGAATATCGTCAGGACAAATCGGCCATGGGTCGGGCCTATATTCCACCCGAGCGCTCCGATGTTGCTGCCGATCCTGTTGTACAATATATGAGCATGGAGGCGCTGGAAAAAACGATTCTGAAAACGAAAAAAGAGATGGAAAAAGCTGCGAAGGAGCTCGATTTTATCGAAGCAGCCCGTTTACGCGATGAAATGTACCGCTTTAAGGAACTATTGGCACAACGACAAAATGGATAATAAGATCGCGAAAGTTGCACTTGCTATGATGCAGAAAAATTGTGGCGATATCAAAAGAATTGAGCACTCGCTCAAAGTGTTTGGATATGCTCAGTTGCTTGGAGTTGCAGAAAATCTGGATGATAATGCTCTTGAAATCCTTGAGCTTACAGCATTGCTTCATGACATAGGTATTCACATTTCAGAAAAGAAATATGGCAAATCAACAAGTCACTATCAGGAAACGGAAGGTCCGCCGGTTGCGCGCGAGATATTGACAGCTTTGGATTTCAAACCGGAAATTGTGGATCGTGTTTGCTTTAGTATAAGTAAACATCATACTTTTACGGCTGTTGACGGAATAGATTTTCAATTGCTGGTCGAAGCTGATTTTCTCGTGAATTCATCAGAGGATCACATGACTGATCATCAGATCATTCATTTTGCAAAGAATATTTTTAAATCTGAAAGTGGATTAATGTATTTGAAATTGCTGTTTCCACATATTGATTTTTAAAGATGCGCAGCTTTCGTCTTTGGGGCAGAAGACGTTAGAGCTTAATTTAATTTCAGAGGTATATTTTAAGTGCAAGACTCTATAAAAGGTCATTTCGTCACAAAAAATAAGCCCTTCTCTCCGAAAAGAAAAGGGCCTATTTATTAAAGATGTCATTATCTGACTATCCCAAATAAGTTTTAAGAAGTTTGCTCCTTGATGTGTGACGTAAACGTCTGATTGCTTTTTCTTTAATCTGCCGTACACGTTCACGGGTTAAACCAAAACGTTCGCCGATCTCTTCAAGGGTCATTTCCTGACAAGCTATTCCGAAAAACATCCTGATAATATCTGCTTCACGCTCTGTTAATGTCGTTAAAGAGCGATCAATTTCACGTGAGAGTGACTCGTCGATTAGGACTCTGTCAGCACTTGGTGAATCGTTATTGATCAAAACGTCAAGCAAACTATTGTCCTCTCCATCAACAAACGGAGCATCAACCGAAACGTGTCTTCCTGAGACACGCAGCGTATCTGCTACTTTATCTGCAGGCAATTCAAGCTGTTCTGCGAGTTCTTCTGGCGAAGGCCTTCTTTCGTGTTCCTGTTCGAATTTCGAAAACGCTTTGTTGATTTTATTTAATGAACCAACCTGATTAAGCGGAAGTCGTACAATTCTGGATTGTTCGGCCAAAGCCTGAAGAATAGATTGACGAATCCACCAAACAGCATATGAAATGAATTTAAAACCACGTGTTTCATCAAATTTTTCAGCAGCTTTTATAAGTCCAAGGTTGCCTTCGTTGATTAAGTCAGGTAAGCTAAGACCTTGATTCTGATACTGTTTTGCAACAGAAACCACAAACCGTAAGTTCGCCCTCGTAAGTTTTTCAAGCGCTGCCTGATCACCTTTTTTGATGCGTTGTGCTAATTCAACTTCTTCCTCCACAGTAATCAGTTCTTCTTTACCAATTTCCTGAAGGTATTTGTCAAGCGATGCACTCTCGCGGTTCGTAATTGATTTTGTAATCTTTAATTGTCTCATGCTCTCCGATTAAAAGTCTGCAAAGTTACAAACATTTGTGGTTTTGTACAATACCGAAACGACGGTATTTCCTTTTTTATTCACCTTTTATTTCAACGAAATTTACTCTTCCAGTTTGAAAACATAATAAGTCCATTCACCCCCGGGATAAACCCCTTCTATCAATATTGGTTTTTTATTGATGGATTGTGAAAGTACCCGTTTTACATCTTCAACATTTGAAACTGAGCTTTTGTTTATATCAGTGATGATAAATCCGATCTTTACGCCGGCTTCTTTTAATTTGCCATTGCTGAGATTGATAACTTGAATTCCTTCATCAATTTTAAGTTGTTCCTTGTCCTTTTGGGTGATTGGTGCAAATTCTGCTCCCAGAACTGAAAAGGATTCCTTGACGATAGAAGTATCACCTTTTGTGTTTCGCAATACAACTTCATACTGTTTTAAATCACCATTTCTTTTAACCGTAATGGCAACTTTATCACCAGGTCTGTATTTACCAATTTGCTCCTGCAATTGTTGAGGTGCATTAACCTGATTTCCATTGACGGCTGTAATCACATCACCTGCTTTTATTCCTGCCTGACGTGCCGCACCATCTTCAGTTATTCTGACAACATAAACGCCTTCAATTTTGCCCAGATTTTTCTCTTTTGCAAGGTCGTCATCGACAGGATTCATTTGAATGCCTAAAAGTGCACGTTGAACACCACCAAATTGTTTCAGATCATCGACCACTTTGTGCGCAATAGATGACGGGATTGCAAATGAATATCCTGAATACGAGCCTGTTCTTGAGGCGATGGCAGCATTAATACCTATAAGTTCACCACTTGCATTTACGAGTGCACCACCACTGTTTCCTGGATTTACAGCTGCATCGGTCTGAATAAAGGATTCGAGTGGCATCTGACCGCTCATAATCCCAATGCTTCGTGATTTGGCGCTTACAATACCGGCAGTTACCGTGGATGTAAGATTGAACGGATTTCCGACAGCCAATACCCATTCGCCCAATTTGAGCGCTTCTGAATTTCCCCAGGCAAGGTAGGGAAGTTCTTTAGCTTCAATCTTTACCAAAGCGATGTCGGTATTTGGGTCACGTCCGATGACCTTTGCCGTAAATTTTCGACCATCGTTCAGAACGACCTCAATATTATCAGCATCTTCGATTACATGGTTATTCGTAACAATATAACCTTCGGAACCGATGATTACTCCGGAACCTGCACCCATGTTATACTCGGGTTCCTGATTGTAGCCTCTCGATTGCGGACTGTTACCTCTTGGTCCGAAGAAGAAATCATAGAGTGGATTATCGGTTCCACCATAAGATTGAGCTTTCACTTTGGTAGTGATGTGAACTACTGCATGAACACTCTTTTCAGCTGCCTGGGTAAGGTCAGGTAATTGTGCCTGAGGACTTATGGGCACAACATAACTTGTTAATTGCATTGGCGAAGTCCCCTGCACCGATACCTCCCTGGATTGGTTATCAATTTTCGGATATAAAAAGATAGCTACGATGGCTCCGGCAAAAGCAATTGCCAGCAATGATGCAATTTTTTTAACGACGTCCATAACTCAAAAAATTTAAAATTATTACCTAAATAAGCTACAATTTGCGTACCAGTTTCATGCAAAAGTATAGATTAGACGTTTAATGCATTTAATTGTTTCACTTGATTAACATACTTTAACTTCACTTCGACTTGGTCGTTTCAATAATCAACTGGAATATCCTGAATAGGTGGAATATTATATTTTTTGATTGATTGATAATACTTCTTTTCCTGTTTGCTATCGGTTCTGATGCCTGTATTCGTAAATAAACCACCAATCAATATTTTTACCCAGTAGTTGACAAAACCCTTTTCAGGATCCCTTTCAGCATACACTTCGCCAGAACCTTCAATGTTTTTATTGTTCACAATCCGGTTTGCAAAGAACGAAATTAACCTTGATTTGAAAGATGGATTTTCTTCGATTCCTTTATCAAGGACTTGAATTTTTAAATTGTGGTAATATATTTTCATGATCCCATAAGCCATATGTTTTTGACCTACAACACTCATTCTTAATGTATCCATGTGTCCACTCCTTGCAAGGGCTGAAGCAAAAGGTTTTAAAATCGGGTTAAGAGACCTGAGATAAATTGGGCTTGCAACCACTTTAAGTTGAAAACCAGAAAGCGTGTCTGTATATGATTGCGCATAACTCGTCTTTAAATCTGCGGCATCCATAAACCTTGCGTAAAAATTAAACTTTATACTGTCATCAGGTAAAAAATCGTAGTTTTTGATCCCTGCAACCATTCCTCGTATTTTACTTAATCTTATTGTGCCATACTGGTTTGTTTTATCATTAAATTCCTCATATTCAATGCTGGCATTTTTCAGAAGCAATGAATCCAATAAAATTTTGGGGCCGATCCTTTTAATCAAATCCGATAGCATGGGTTTTTCGACGCCATGTAAAAATGGCAATCGTTTATCTTTGAAATCGTAGAAATACAAATCATTGATTGTCAGTTTTGTGGAATGAAAAATAGAATCGTTGAATATTTGATTAAGATCAAGGTCTTTTGCTTTGATCAAACCCGTTTTCAGCTGCATATAGTTACTCTGGTGCTGTC
>JAAFHB010000150.1 GCA_010906965.1 Mariniphaga sp.
AAGATCACCATACTTTTCGTGAATCAACTCAGGGTCAGTGGTATACTCAATAATTGCATCTCCATCGCGAACGGAGGTGGAAAGAATTGGATTTCCAAGTTCCCGCACAATTTCCCTGATAATGTTATTTTGTGGAACGCGTATCCCAATACTCTTCTTCGAACTTCTGAATAGTTTTGGAATATTACTGTTCGCATTCAGAATAAAAGTGAATGGGCCAGGAAGATTTTTCTTCATCAACTTGAAGATCCCGTTAGGAATTGGCTTACAGTAATCTGAAATATTACTTAAATCATAAAATATAAACGAAAAATCGGCCTTTTCAGGTTTTACATTCTTAATCCGAGCTATACGTTCAACCGCTTTAGGTTTTGTGATATCGCATCCGATACCATAAATCGTATCAGTTGGGTAAATAATCACGCCTCCTTCACGCAGAATTTCAACCACCTTCAGCAGATCTTTAAGATTTGTATTTTCGTCGTATAACCGAATAATCATTGTTGTGAGCGTTTACAATTTAACATTTTGATCATCCGCAAATATTTTGATTCTTAACATCGGATGTAACAAGTCCCGAATATTCGCAACTCGTTTAATAATCAGGCGAAAGTATGAATATTTCATGGTATTTTTGCCAAATATTTCGATAATAAAAGTAATTGATTTGATAGAGACCAAAAATTTAACGAAAGGATCGATTCCCGGGCAACTTATCCGGCTTTCGTTACCTATTATGGGGACTTCGTTTGTTCAAATGGCTTACAACCTAACCGATATGATCTGGTTGGGGAAAGTTGGAAGCGATTCTGTTGCAGCAGTTGGAGTTGCATCTTTCTTTACCTGGTTTGGAGTATCAATCATGCTGATTGCCAGAATTGGTGCCGAAATAGGTGTATCACAGTCGTTAGGTTCAAACGATCGTGTGAAGGCCCGGAAATTTGCAGGGAATGCAGTAACGCTGGTTATTTTACTGTCCATTGCTTATGGATTTCTTACCTACCTGTTAGCCCCTCATCTGATCTCCTTTTTCAATATCGAAAATCGGGATGTTTCGGGTGCAGCAACCTCCTACCTTAGGATTATATCCATCGGAGCAATCCTTTATTATTCAAATCCAACATTTTCGGGTATTTTCAACGGAGCAGGAATCTCTAAATTGCCTTTTCGATTAAATGCAACCGGACTAATTTTCAATCTGGTTCTTGATCCGATCCTTATTTTTGGAATTGGTCCCTTTCAAAAAATGGGATCTGACGGTGCAGGAATTGCAACCATCATTTCGCAAGGTATTGTAATTCTTCTATTTGTCATTAAATTCAAAAAGAACAATGGTCTGTTGGAGCAAAAATGGATCATTGGAAAACCTTGCTGGCAATATATACGCAAGATATTTAGCCTGGGTACACCCGTGGCGATACACAGCATTCTTTTTGCCTTGTTTGCAATGGTACTTACCCGTATCATCGGTAAATATGGGGCTTTACCAATAGCAGTTCAAAGTATTGGAGCACAGATAGAAGCATTAAGCTGGATGACGGCTGGAGGATTCTCTACTGCCCTGGGTGTATTTACAGGTCAGAATTTCGGCGCCGGCAACTGGAACCGAATCTTCAAAGGTTTCTGGATAACCATCGCAATTAGCGGGACAATCGGAATATTGGTGACTTTCTGTTTTCTATTTTTCGGTAGAACTATTTTCTCTGTGTTTCTCTCAGAGCCTGATGCAATTGCACTAGGAATACGATACCTTAAAATATTAGGTGTTTCTCAATTTTTTATGTGTATTGAAATTACGACAGGCGGTGCGTTCAACGGAATAGGAAGAACCTATCCCCCTTCGATCGTTGGCATATCACTCACTGCTGCACGAATTCCGCTCGCCCTGTTTTTATCCCAGCCATTCCTACTTGGAATGCCAGGCGTCTGGTGGAGCATTTCAATTACATCAGTTTTAAAGGGAATTGTCCTTTTCTGTTGGTTCATCTTTTTGATCCGACGCCATCCCGGGAAAAAAGGCATACCTCTATCCCCAGATATACTGTTGTCTCCGCTTCCAATCAATCTTACACAAAGAATTATCACAAATCAAAAAAGAGAATTAACCACTAATCAAGAATCGAATAAATGAATATACCTGAATTAGTTAAAACAGCTGATGGATCTGACACTCTATTTGTCAGGGAAATCGATGAACACTATCACTCTACATTTGGTGCCGTTCAGGAATCGATGCATATATTTATCGAAGCTGGGTTGCATCAATTTGACCAGGCATCTGTCAATATATTTGAGGTGGGATTTGGGACAGGACTTAACGCATATCTAACTGCGCTGGAATGTATTAAAACGAATCAGTCGATTCTGTACATTACCATTGAGAAATTTCCTTTGCCATCGTCCATCTGGAATTCGCTGAATTATTCTGAAATTGTTCCGGAAGGCAATCCTTTATTGTTCCAAATGATTCACAATGCAGCATGGAATGAAAAGGTGAAAATTACGGACCGATTCTCGATACTTAAACGATCGGCAGATTTGACCGATATCGATTATTCGTCATTTCCCATGTTTGACCTGGTCTACTTTGATGCATTCTCGCCTGAGAAACAGCCTGAACTTTGGGAGACAGGTATTTTTCTTGAGCTTGCAAGTCACTGTGCTCACCAGGCGAAACTGGTAACTTATTGTGCAAAAGGCGTAGTACGTCGCTCTCTTATTACAGCAGGCTTTACTGTTGAAAGGATACCCGGCCCACCCGGTAAAAGGGAGATATTGAGGGGTACCCTGGAGTAACATCACCTAAAATAAATGTTATTTGTAAACTATTTAAACAAATAATAGAATGCATTTTTCACAATTAAATTTCTATCTTCGCAGCTTTTAGAACATACATTTAAAATTTATAAGAAAACGGTTATGCAAATTAAATCTCTGGTTGTTACATTTGTTGCTGGTACGTTAATACTGGGATCATGCAACACATTCAAAAGTTCAAAAGTTGAGTTGAAAACTCTTGCAGATTCAGCAGCCTATGCAATTGGAATTGATATAGGTAACAACATCAAGAAGAATCTTCCTACCGCTCCGGGCGGAAAAGAACTTGATCAAAAAATTATTCTTGCTGCATTTACCAATGCACTTAATGGTAATCCTTCACAAATCGATTCATTAAAGATTACCACCACAACACAGAGCTACTTTATGAAGGCACAGCAGGCTGAAGCGGGGAAAGCATCTGAAGCGGGGGTTAAATTTCTTGCAGATAATGGTAAACGTGCGGAAGTTAAAACGACTGCCAGCGGACTTCAATATGAAATCATTAAAGAAGGAACAGGTCCAAAACCTTTAGCAACTGATACCGTGATTGTTCACTACCATGGTACAACCGTTGAAGGCAAAGTATTTGACAGTTCTGTTGACCGCAAAGAACCAGCCAAATTTCCTGTTAATCAGGTTATTCCAGGATGGACAGAAGCACTTCAGTTAATGCCTGTAGGTTCAAAATGGAGACTTGTTATCCCCTCAGCCCTTGCTTATGGCGAACGTGGTGCAGGAGCAGATATCAAACCGAATGCAGTACTTGTTTTTGAAGTTGAACTTCTCGAAATCAAGAAATAAATTGATTTTTTAAATTACTTTTGGGGGCAATACCCCGTTTGCGGAATCCGGGATATTCAATTCCGGATTCTTTTTTTATAAGTAACTTAAATAGAAAATTATATGAGCTTTAAAACGACAGGAAAAGTTTTGCAGGTTCTTCCCGAGATAAAAGGAACCAGCGCACGCGGCGAATGGAAGAAACAAGATTTCGTAATCGAAGAACCGGACGGACAATATCCAAAGAAAATCTGTTTCACTTTATTCAACGATAAAAACGACACCTTCAGCAAGGTTAAAGAGGGTTCAGAAGTTGAAGTATCATTTAGTGTCGAATCACGTGAATATAACGAGAAATGGTTCAGCAACATCAATGCATTTCGCGTCGATTTGGTACAACCAAACAGTGGTACAGGTAATAATCCACCATCCTTCTCTCCCTCCGATATCCCGCCAATGGGAGATTCAGGCGACAAGGATGATTTACCATTCTAAAGATTCTCCAATTAAACAACAAAGCCTCCTGATTAGGGAGGCTTTGTTGTTTAAAGGATTCTCTGAAAAAAATCACCTGATCGGTATTTGCCGTTTAAAGTCCTCTTCCAGCGAAATAAAAGTTTCAGTCCGTGCAATTCCATCAATTGCCTGAAGATCAGTATCAATAATTTTCATCAAATGCTTATTCGTTTTGGTTTGAATCTTGATAAAAATAGCATAGGCACCAGTAGTATGGTGACATTCGACAATTTCCAGAATCTCGCGCAATTGTTTCAATACTTTTTTGTCGAAGCTGGCCTTTTCGAGATAGATTCCCATGTAAGCAGTTGTATTATAGCCAAGTTTTTGAGGACTCACCAAAAACTCTGAACCAATAATTACCCCCATCGACACCAATCTTTGAACGCGCTGATGTATGGCGGCACCTGATACTCCGCATTCTCTGGCTACTTCCAAAAACGGGATCCTGGCATTTGCGGTTATCAGCTTAAGAATCTTACGATCAAGATCATCAATATGAACACTTTGCTCCTTGAAATCTTCTTCTAATTCAATATTGTTCTTTTTCACTACACTTTCAATTTGATACAAAAATGGCTAAATATTTTCACATTTCTAACATTTCGAGTAAAATTTGATAAACAAGCTTGCAAAAGCCTAAGTTTATCAAAATCTTTGTCAGAATTTAGGGCGGTGTTCGTAACATGGAAAAAATTCAATTAATTGTCGGATGGAAAAATGCTACTACCAGAGGGATTCTGAAAAACCCGTAACCCAAATTCCGGAATTACGGCGAAAATATGATCAAATATTTCGGCTTGTAATGCTTCATAAAGCTCTGCCTGCTGTGCCTTGGAAAAAACGTTCACTTCAATTGGAAGACCTTTTTCGGTTGACTGCAGAAGTCGGACAATTTGAGTCATATGCTGATGAATTCCCGGATGTGAACGACAATATCCTTCCAAATATTTTTTAAATAAGGCAAGGTTTGTCGGCCAATCGAGCTTTGTCATCGTCAACGTGGAAACTTTAGGATCACTTTTGTAATCATCTTCAGTGAACATCTCCAAATTGATAAATTCATTGAACCGGGGTAATTTGTTAAGTCGGTTAATCGACTGTTGATCGCAAAGATGAATACTGGTAATATCAATATTTACAGATCGCTTTATCCTGCGACCACCCGATTCGATCATTCCAATCCAGTTTGTGACCGACTCCGAAACCAATGCATAGGTTGGAATAGTGGTAATTGTTTTGTCCCAGTTTTGTACCTTAACCGTTGTAAGCGAAATATCGTAAACAGTTCCGTCAACATCAAATTTAGGCACGGTAATCCAGTCGCCAGGCTTCACCATATTATTGCCAGCCAGCTGAATACTTGCTACAAAACCAAGAATCGGATCCCTGAACACCAACATTAACACGGCGGCCAAAGCTCCCAACCCTGCAAATAAACTGGATGGATTTTTATCGACAAGGACAGCCACAACAAAAATTGCCCAGAAAAAATAGACTAAAATCTTCATTAACTGAATATAGCCTTTTATCGGATGATCTTTGGCATTCGGGTAGGTGTTGTAGATCTCCTGACCCGCATTAAAAAAACGGCTTAATGCTGTCACCACTACTACCGAGAGATAGATTTGTGCCACCCCTTTAATTAATGTAGGAAGCCAATGAAGGTCTTCACCACTAAAACCGGAAGAACTGTAGATTATTAAGGCCGGAATAAAATGAATCAGAACATGAAAGACTTTGTGAGCAAATAGGGTATCATCCCATATTCCACTTGTTCGAAGGACAAGCCTCCCAAGCGTTTTCACGACGATTGTACGAACAATCAAAAAAACGATCGAAGCAACAACAATCAATAAAAGAAAGGTGCCAAGAGCAGCCCCGGTGATAGCCATTCGTGTGATTAATCCATTACTCAGCAAAAACTCCTTCAAATAATCGTAAAATACAGACATGACCGGAAAAATTTATAAATCTAAAATCGCTACTTTTGAAACTCGTTGCAAAAGTAACGAAAGATGGACATGATGAAGAAACTTTTACTTAGGATTATCATTCTTTTAGGCCCAATGTCGGTTTGGGGAACTCCCGTATTTGATAACTTTTTCACCGGCGATGTTTTACGCTTCGACTATCTCCTTTCCGGAAACCAAACTTCAGCGACAGTCCTTCAATGTGAAATAAAGAAAGAAAAAATATGGAGCGGATCACACAACAGCTTGATCGACAACCTAAAATATGGCACCTATCGTTTTCAAGTTTACGACAATAAAAGCGGTGAGCTTATTTTTTCAAAAGGTTTCTCTCCAGTTTTCCAGGAATGGCAATCGACTGCCGAAGCGAAATTGATCAATAAAGCATTTTATCAGGTGATCAGATTTCCTTTTCCGAGGAAAGGTGTACTGCTAAAGATTGATAAACGAAATTACAACGGCCAATTCTCCGAAATCTATTCCTCAACTATTGATCCGGATAACTATTTTATAATCAACGAAAATCCTAAAAACATTCCCTTCGAAAAGATTCAATTTTCAGGAGAGCCAACTAATAAAATAGATATTGCGATACTGGCAGAAGGTTATACGGATGATGAAATGGGAAAATTTATGGAAGATGCCCGAAGGCTGACAGATTCACTTTTTGCTGTTGTCCCGTTTTCAAAGATGAAGGATTATTTTAATGTATATGCATTAAAAACACCTTCAATGGAGTCGGGAACTGATATTCCAGGGGAACACATTTACAAAAACACACTGTATAACAGTACATTCTACACTTTCGATATTTCGAGATACCTCACTACTTCTGACATGAAAACCATCCACGATATGGCTGCTGTTGTACCTTACGACCAGCTCATTATCCTGGTTAACTCAACCCGATATGGTGGTGGCGGCTTTTACAACTTTGTAAATGTTTGCACCTCCGATCACAACCTCTCGCCTAAAGTCTTTGTTCATGAGTTCGGACATGGTTTTGCCGGGCTTGGCGATGAGTACTACACTTCGGAGGTTGCCTACAACGACTACTACAATCTTAAGGTTGAACCCTGGGAGCCGAATCTCACTACAATGGTCAATTTCGCTTCGAAATGGAAAGAGTTGGTCGACCCAAAAACGCCCGTTCCTACGCCACGTGATGGGAAATATGCTTCAAAAGTTGGCGCCTTTGAAGGTGGTGGTTACCTTACAAAAGGAATCTATAGTCCGATGGATAACTGCCGTATGAAATCGAATGAAGCACCTGATTTTTGTCCCGTATGCCAGAAAGCAATCAGGGAAGTGATTCTTGAAAATACGAAATAAAAAAAGCCCGTTTCCGGGCTTTTTTTGAATTAAACTCTAAATCAACGCTTTAATTCATCTTCTTTCTCCTGTTTGCGCTGCCATAGAAAAGACAAAACCAAAGCGAGACCTCCGAAAATAAAAATCATTGCAGGGTAAGCGGCATCTTCGTCCATTCCACCACCTGAAGTAAGCAGGTAAGCTACAACGATACCAAAACCAATACCTAAAAAGAACAAGCCTGCTTTCATCGTTCCACTTGTTGCCTTTTTCTTTGTCTCAAATAACATCGGATCAGCACCTCTTTCGATTAAAGCCATCCGTTCGCGGTTACGTGATGTAACTAACATGTATACAATCCCGAAAACCATTGCAAAAGCTCCGAGGGGAACTAATATTCCAACTAAAAATGGTTCCATAATATTCGTTTTAAAGGTTTAACATTTGCCCATTTGACGCACGGATTAACCGAGCGGTTACAAAATCTTTTAAAATTTTTAATGCAACATTTAATCTTTTCATTCATCTTTATTGTAATTTTATCTGCTATTGTATTGTAACCTTCGTCCGACAAGTTTCGTCTAATTGGCAAATGGAAAAGAAAACAGATGAATATTATATCCGGGAAATTCTGAAAGGTGATTCAGGTTCTTTTTCACCATTGGTTGAAAAGTATAGTCATCTGGCATTCTCGCTCTCAATGAAGATTCTCAATCAACGAGAAGACGCTGAGGAGGCAGCCCAGGATGCATTTATAATGGCATACAATTCACTAAATTCATTTCAGGGCAGTTCCGCCTTTAAGACCTGGTTTTTCCGTATTGTTTACAACACTTCAATATCAAGACTTAGGACGAGAAAAAATATTGAGGTGAAAATTGACGACGTTAAAATTTCAGACCCAGAAATTCAGTCCACTGAAAGTGCTATTGGCCAGTTAAATATTAATGAAAGACAAAAATACCTCCAGATTGGACTCGATAGACTTGAGCCTGATGAACGGGCATTATTAAAAATGTATTACTACGACGATTTTTCGATGGATGAAGTCAGTGTAATTACCGGACTGACTGTTTCGAACGTAAAAGTGAAAATTCACAGAAGTCGTAAAAAGCTTCTGCAGGAATTAAAAGTTGTTTTAAGAGATGAAATAATTTCAATATTATGAGTCAAAAAGATTTATTGAAGCAATGGCTCAAAGAGTTACCTTCAGAACAACCTTCACCAGATTTCCAGGTAAAGGTCATGCAACGGGTGATGTCGGAATGGACTTTAAATCCTATTAAGTACCAGCCAATAATTGGGAAGAAAGGCTGGTGGACACTGGGGCTGATTGCATTTTTACTGACGGGCCTTCTTTTTATGCTCCATTCATCGTTACCTTCAGGGGCCGAAACTGCAGTTCCAGCAAAAACTGTCTACGGATTGGATCTTTTACAGCTCTTTGCACCTGTAAGCCATCTTTTTGAAAAGCTGAATAGTATCTCGCCCGCTGTAGCAATCGGCGTACTTGCAATTATTGCGTTGTGGTTTTTTGACCAACTTTTTGTTAAAGCGATCAAACGATAATCATATTACTCATTAACAGCCACATAATCAAATCCGGAATATTTAATACATATTCCGGATTTTTATTTCTGATACAATCACTTACATTTTAATGACATTTTGATTACAAATCAACTTCATGACGAATTTAGTAGGTGACTTCCTCTAAATTCATGAATTTTCTCATGTTAAATAATTGTAAACTCAATTGTTTATTACTGTTTTACTGACTATTACATCTTATAAATTCAGAAACATGTTGTACAACATGTAACTTTCAATTTGAAAGTTCAAACTGATTTTTGCACACAGATCATAAGTAATTGTTTCAAATCAGAAACAGGAATCATTTATTACAATCCCTTTATTTAAAAGTACTTTAGTCTGTAAATCCAACGAAATTTATCACTAAAAGATTTTCGCTTAATCACATTGCCATCGCCTGAAAAACCATTTACTTTGCAATACAATTACAAATTGAAAGTATACAAATAATAGTTTAAAAAAATGAAATCAATAAATCGTGTTTTAGGAAGAGCAAGTTTAGTTTTTGCGTTTTTTATCGTAATCTGTCTTTCTGCTAATCCAGTAAGTGCAACCGCTGCACTAAACGATAGTTTTACAATTACCGCCGCTGAAAATTCGGTAAATTCTTCAGCATGGAATCTGAAATATTCAGAATCAGCAAATGGTTTTAAGATTACGATGCTTGAAAAAAACGGCGTAAAGGAATACAACGTCCGGAGTAAGTTTTTCGAAGTCGCTTATGTTCTGGATATAAATGGATTTGGTGCCCGAATGATTAAATCCGGAGATGCTCAGGTTCCTGGTCAGATACTCGATCAGGTCATCAACGAGAACGAACTAAAGAATCAAAAAATTATAAGTGATACTCAAATCGACAATGAGACCGCTTTGAATCTTATCGCAAGCTATCTGCCTGATTTAATAAACGATAACTACAAACATTTGCTTCAGTAATTCTCGTCAATAAAAAAAATAATAAAGTCATCCCAAAAAGGGTGGCTTTTTTTTATAAATGCTCAACTAAGATCTTTAAATTTGCCGCAAACCTGATCTATTATGCTTGAAATTTTTTATAACAGACGAAGCACCCGAAAATTTTTGGACAAACGGATTGAAGAAGCCAAAATCAAAAAACTGCTGACGGCTGCGCTCCTTTCACCATCCTCCATGGGAAGTCGTCCGTGGGAATTCATTATTGTCGACGATCCGGCCTTACTTTCGGTACTTGCAACTTCAAAACCACATGGGGCTTTACTTTTAAAACATGCAACTTTGGCTATTATCATAGCCGGGGATAAGACGAAAAGTGATGTTTGGATTGAAGATTGTTCAATCGCATCTATTTTTGTCCAGCTCGAAGCAGAAGCACTTGGATTGGGTTCTTGCTGGGTACAGATCAATCGCCGGTATTACAATGACGATATCACATCAAATGAATATATCCACGAACATTTTAATATACCGGAAAGATTAGAGGTGCTTTCAGTGATAGGGATCGGATACAAAGCAGCTCAACGTCCTCCACTTTCAGATTGCGATGTTCTTTGGAACAAAGTTTCAAAAAATCGGTATCAGGATCAAACCAGTTTTGAAATTCCAAAAGAATGTGAAGAATAAGAATCCAGTTTTACACTGATTTATATTCAAACGCATATGATTCATCATGTTGAGTAATATCTAAACCCAATCGCTCTGATTTTGGTTCAACACGCATCGGAATAATCAAATTGGTAAGGCGATAAAGCAGGTAAGAACCTCCAAACGAAAATATTCCAACTACCAGTAATGCAAGTAAATGATATAAGAAAGTACGGTATTCACCATAAAAAAGTCCAACACCCTGTGCAAAGATTCCGGTAAAGAACATTCCGGAAATGCCACCCATACCATGCGCCGGAAATACATCAAGCGTATCATCAACAGAAGTCGATGACCGGTAATGGACTGCAATATTGCAGATTATTGATGCGGCCAATCCGATAAATATACTGGCTCCTACGTTCACAAATCCGGCAGTCGGCGTGATAGCAACCAACCCAACCACTAACCCGATTGCAGCCCCCATTGCAGATGGTTTTCTTCCCATTGCAGCATCCATCATCAAATATCCAAGCATCGCTGCAGCAGAAGCAGTATTTGTATTTACCAAAGCAATCGTTGCCACAGAATTTGCAGCTAAGGCAGAACCGGCATTAAAACCAAACCAACCAAACCACAACATTCCTGCACCCAAAAGGACGAAAGGGATATTCGCAGGATGAAATGACTGTGAATAATCACGACGCGGCCCCAAAAACATTGCACCTGCAAGCGCCGCAAAACCTGCCGACATATGCACTACCGTTCCTCCTGCAAAATCGAGTACTCCCCAATTGCGTAAAAACCCGTTCGGATGCCATGTCCAATGTGCAAGTGGACAATAGATAAAAATCACGAACAACGACATAAACAGGATATAGGCGCTAAACCGAACTCTTCCGGCAAATGAACCAGTGATTAAAGCAGGTGTAATGATGGCAAACTTTAACTGAAACATCGCAAAAAGGGCAAGTGGAATTGTGGGGGCCAGTAACTGATTGGTATAACCATTCACACCCTTAAACATGAAAAAAGTAAATGGATTGCCGATCAATCCAAATTTATCCGGCCCGATACTATCGCCAAATGCAAGACTAAATCCAACAAACACCCATATAACACTAACAATTCCCATGGCAATAAAGCTTTGCAACATGGTAGAAATTATATTCTTAGGCTGAATCATCCCGCCATAAAAGAATGCTAGACCAGGCGTCATTAATAACACCAGCGCTGTAGAAGTAAGCATCCAGGCAACATCTCCCGGAACAATCTTTGGATCAATCTCCGTTAAGTTGATTTCTGAAATATAAATACCAATTAATGAAACCAATAAGCAGATAATAATTATGACGATCCAGCTTTTTTTCATTTATGTTTGCCTTTTAGAGTTAAAATATTTGCCCTGACATTTTAATTTTCAAAGACTCATTAAAATTCAGAATCTGAAATATAACTAATATCATAAGACACCCCAAAATTATCACCAATTTTCCAAATTAATGATAGAAAATCGGCGAAACCCTGAATAATTAACCATTCTTTCACATCCGACCATGCATAATTTGCAAACTCTAAAATTAAAATGGATTTTATGGCAATTTGAATACTGGCAAATATAATCTGAGAAGGGTTATACACTTTTCTAATTATCACAATACCAATGGCTGAGATGATAACACTTCATGCAAAACTAGCTTCGGCTGAAAAACACTTATGATTCCTCCTTCTATTTGTAAGTATTTAATACTTTATTCTAAGATATTTAAACATAAGATATATCCTGCATAATATTACGACTATTTAATGGATATACGTTTTTTGATATTTGGCAGACCTGAATCTAATCAGCCTGAACAAATAATCATTCTGCAAGTTTTTTAGTTAAAAAACCTATATAAATCAGAGATAAGTC
>JAAFHB010000151.1 GCA_010906965.1 Mariniphaga sp.
GCATAAGCATTTTCCATTTCACCGCCTGCTCCGGTAGCCTGATCTAGAAGCGGATCGCCGGTAATTTTAATCTTAACCCAGAAGTTAAAAAGGTGGAGTACCAGGAAGACAAGGATCATACCTCCAAGAATAAACATGTTTTTGGAAGGCTCCCACCATTTTAGCTGCTGATCGCCTGAAGCATAACCAATGGGGCGAGCTCTCATGTTCTCGAGGGTAATCCATCCCGACCAAATGATGTGAATTATGAAACCCAAAGCAAGCAATGGCTCCATTACCTTGATAATCGGGTTTGTTGCCATAAAATGGGCAGCATTGTTAAAAAGAATACCTGAATCGTCGAAAATCAGAAAAAGATTCAGCGTCAGGTGAATAAATAAAAATGAGATAAGGAAAAGTCCTGTGAGGCTCATAAATACTTTCCGGCCTATCGAGGCACTCAGGAAATTGCTCATAAGTACTTGATTTTAATTATTATTTGAATGAAACACTTCATTTATAAAATACTTCGCAAAAGTAGCCCACCCCTTTATGCTTTACAACATGAAACTGATCAAAATTCTAATTTAAAATGATTCTACATAACGTCCCGGAGTTTAAAAGCGCTGATCGTTCATGGTCGTCGGTTGCTACAGGAATGCCCAATGAATGGTATGGGTCGGAAGAATCAATAGTAGTTGCTGAAAACGTTTTATTATATCAGCGGGATATTGGAGGCTGGCCCAAAAACACGCCGTTTCACAAACCAATGTCTGAACCCCAAAAAGCGGTTGTAATTGAAGATAAAAACAAACAGGATGCCATTTTTGATAATGGCGCTACCACAACAGAGATGCGATTCCTGGCTAAAATGTATTCAAGCGTAAGAAATGAAAGTTATAAAACTGCTTTTGAAAATGGACTCCGTTTTATTTTAAAAGCGCAATACGAAAACGGTGGCTGGCCAATGTTTTATCCGCTAAAGAAGGGTTACTATACACACATCACATTTAATGATGATGCAACGTCCCGGTTAATGCGCCTTCTCAGGGATATTTACAATGGAGAAACTTTATATGCCTTTGTGAGCAACAACGAATTGATCTCCGGTGCAAAGAAAGCATGGGAGCGCGGCCTGACATGCATTCTCAAAACCCAGATTATTGTAAACGGTCAACCAACAGTCTGGTGCGCACAACATGACGAAATCACATTTCTCCCGGCAAAAGCGCGTGCTTATGAGTTGGCGTCGTTCAGCGGGGCAGAATCGGTTGGTTTGCTTGAAATATTGATGGATATCGAAAACCCGTCACCCGACATCATTCAATCTGTAAAAGGGGGAATCAAATGGCTGGAAGAACATCAACTGAGAAATACACGTTGGGATTCATTTACAAACAGTGAAGGTAAATCAGACCGGCGAATCGTAACAGATAAAAAAGCCGGAAGTATGTGGGCCCGTTTTTACGATCTGGAAACCGGTTTACCCTATGTCTCAGACCGCGATGGCATCAAAAAGAGCTCGCTGGAAGAAATTGGCTATGAGCGCCGTAATGGCTATAGTTGGTACACTGCCTTGCCACAAAAAGTTCTGGATAACTATGCGGTGTGGAATGAGAAATGGGGAAAATAATAAACGAACGAATTACTGTTTTAAAGATTGTATTCCTTTCTCAGGAACGAGCTCAATTTTTTAATCACCAAATCTTCTTCTTCCAAAAAGCCCAAATGTCCGGAGTGCTCAAGCATCAACACTTCTGCATTTGAAATTTGACGTGCATCATCCAACTGCTCATCAGCGTTGTAAACGTTGTCGAATTTACCAATAACAATCAAAATTGGAAACCGGGAGGTTCGCAATTCGCCTAAATAATTACAGCGGTGATTAATAGCATAAATTGAACGAAGTGCCCCTTCTACTGTAACCTGACTGCTGGTTTGATAAAGCAAGACTAAAGCACTGTCCATGGAACCCAGGTTTTCGGGTGCAAAATTAGAAGGAATAGTTAACTGCAGAAGTAATTCTTTTTTCCCTTTCTGCAACAATTGTCCCTCCCTTTCGCGCAATTTCGAACTTTTAATATCTGCTGATTTTACTGGTGAATTCATCAATACCAGCGAATTGATTCTTTCAGGATATTTTACGGCATATGCCATAGCAACATAACCGCCCATCGAATGCCCAATAATGGAGACTTTCTCATCTACTTCGAGCCGGTTTAACAGTTCATTTAAAACATCTGCAAATTTTTCAAATGTATAATCCAAAGGTGGGATTCCTGATTTTCCATGTCCCGGAAGATCAATCCGTATAACCTTCATTTTGACTGAAAGCGCTGAAGCAAGATGATCAAATAAGATATGACTTCCCCAATAACTATGTAACAGTAAAAGCGGTCTTCCGTCTCCTTCTACTTTAGTAAAGATTCGATATCCATCCAATTCAATCACTTGTTCCATAATGAATAAACAAATTAACCTTTATTTTTCAATATTTTTGATTGGCCGTAAAGTTATAGATATTAAAAACCTTTTTCACTTTTAATTTGTTTATTTGTATAATAAAAAGCTTAAACAATTACAATGAAGAATCAAATTTTTGTCTCTTTGATGTTCCTTTTCTGCACCTCTTTCTCCGCCTTTAGTGTGGGTTCGGTGAAAGGCAGGGTTTTTAATATAAAAAACAATGAGCCTGTATCATTTGCTACTGTTGTTCTCTTTGAAACGACAAAAGGCGTTATTGCCGATGTTGAGGGCAATTTTAATCTCGAAAATATCGATCCTGGATTTTACAAGCTAAAAATCTCTGCAATAGGATACAAAACCTATTTTTCAGAGTCATTTAAAATAACCAAAGCGACTGGTGCCACAATTTTGGTTCCGCTCGAAGAAGACAACATCAACATTGAAGAGATTGTCGTCAGGCCATCTTTCTTTCAGAAAAGGGAGGAGAGCCCTGTTTCGCTGCGGACAATCGGAATTGACGAAATTGAGAAAAACCCTGGTGGTAACCGCGATATTTCAAAAGTCATCCAATCTTATCCGGGCGTTGCTTCAACACCGGCATTCCGCAACGATATCATTGTGCGCGGAGGAGGACCCAGTGAAAATAAATTCTACATCGACGGCGTCGAAATTCCGAATCTGAACCACTTTGCAACGCAAGGGGCTTCGGGCGGACCTGTTGGAATCATCAATGTCGATTTTATTCGCGAAGTGAATTTCTATTCCGGAGCATTTCCTGCATCACGGGGTAATGCAATGAGTTCGGTGCTGGAATTTAATCAACGCGAAGCAAATGAGAAGTTAAAGTTCAGAGGCACGTTTGGAGCTTCCGATCTTGCCTTAGCCGCTGAAGGTCCGCTTTCAAAGAAAACCTCATTTATGGCCTCTGTGCGTCGGTCGTATCTGCAACTATTGTTCAAAGCAATTGGACTGCCGTTTCTTCCAACTTACAACGATTTTCAGTTTAAAGTCAAAACCAAAATCAACGCAAAAACAGAGTTGTCAATAATCGGTTTGGGAGCGATCGATCAGTTCAGGTTAAACACAAAAGCAAATGAGACGGAAGAGCAACGCTATATTCTTGGATTTTTACCTGTCAACAATCAATGGAATTATACCTTGGGCGCTGTTCTGAAACATTATAATCCGAAGGGCTTCGACACCTATGTTGTGAGTCAAAACAAGCTGAACAACACGGCCATCAAGTATCAGGATAATATAGAACAACCTCAATTTTTAAATCTCGATTACAAGTCAACTGAATTGGAAACCAAATTCAGGTACGAGCACAACTACCGGTCGGCTACCGATTTTAAATTAAATTACGGGATTGATCTGCAGTACGCCAGTTACTTTAACAGCACCTTTAGAAAAAGTTTTGTCGGAAATAATCCATTTACAATCGATTACCAATCGTCGCTCGACTTTGCCAAATATGCCTTTTTCGGACAGGTCTCTCACAACTTTTTTGCCAAACGCCTCGATCTTTCACTTGGGCTTCGGGCAGATGGCAGCAACTATTCGGATGCAATGTCCAACCCGTTGAATCAATTGTCACCTCGTTTTTCGGCCAGCTTAAAATTAACACCAGGGACTTCGCTCAACTTTAATGTCGGGCGATTTGCACAGCTTCCTTCTTACACAACCTTGGGTTATCGCAATTTCAATGGCGAACTTGTCAATAAAATAAACGGACTCGACTATATACATGTCAATCACCTGGTAGCCGGGATCGAATTTAGGCCTTCTGATAATTCGCAGGTTACAGTTGAGGGCTTTTACAAAAGGTACACCGATTATCCGTTCTCAGTAAGAGACTCAGTATCAATTGCGAGTAAAGGCGCAGATTACGGAGTTTACGGCGACGAGGAAGTTTTGTCGATCAGTAAAGGCAATGCCTACGGACTTGAGATTCTCGGACGGGTGAAGGAGTACAAAGGAATCAATGCAGTAATCACTTACACCTTTGTGAGAAGCGAGTTCACAAATAAAAACGGCGAATATATACCTTCCTCTTGGGATAATCGCCATTTGCTAACAATCACGGCTACACGGACTTTCAAACGGAACTGGGACCTGGGTCTTAAATGGCGTTACATAGGCGGCGCACCTTATTCGCCCTGGGATATGGAAAAATCAGCCACCAAGACCGCCTGGGATGCCCAAGGAATTGGCTACCTCGATTACAGCAGATTTAACAAGGAACGTTTAAATGCCTTTCACCAGCTCGATTTAAGAGTAGATAAATCATGGTATTACAACAAATGGTCATTAATGCTTTATTTTGATATTCAGAATGCTTACAACTTCAAAGCCGATCAGCAGGATTACCTTGTAAGGGTAGAAGACGGTAATGGAATACCAATTACAGATCCGAACGATCCGAATAAATATGTTTTGAAAACGTTAAAAAACACCTCGGGAACGGTTCTTCCAACGCTTGGTATCATGATTGAATTTTAAGAACAGGCAGTTGGCGTTAGACATAAAAGAGAAAAAGGCAGAATTTGAGGCTTCTGAAATTTGAAGATTAGTCAATCGAAGAGAGTACCACCTTGGGTAGAAAATGCAAATAACTTTATTGGATAAGCGGCGGAAATAATTACTTTTGATCTGACCAATTCAAACTTAAGGAATCTCATTCGCGTTCAATGGAAAAGACCAATTTATGGAAAAAACCAGGGTATTGACCTCAAGTAATATAGCAGAAATAATCCGCAGACTGAAAAAAGATGACAAATCAGCTGTGGATGAATTATTTAGCTACTATTACCCTCGTCTGTACCATTTCTCGAAGTCCATCCTTAAAATTGAAAATGACATTGACGATATTCTCCAGGAAGTATTTGTCAAAATCTGGCTCAACCGGCAAAAAATCGGAAATGTGGAGACTTTCCATTCCTATATCTTCACCATCACAAAAAATGAAGTTCTGAATCTGATCAGATCAAACATGAAAGACCACACCTTTAAAGATGAACTCTACCTTCGGTCAGTTGCCGAAGAATATCAGACCCAAAATCAGCTCGAATACGATGAAATTAAATCTGGGATTGATCATATTGTGTCAAGCCTTACTGAAAAAAGACAACAGGTTTTTCTTTTAAGTCGTACCGAAGGACTCTCAAACAAAGAAATTGCCCAACAACTGAATATTTCCGAAAAAACTGTCGAAGATCATATCACGCACGCCATCAAACATATAAAGAGCTGTTTGCGCGAGATGGGTATGATCTCCCTCCTCTATTTTTATCTTTTTTTATAATTTTCTGCCTTCGGAGCAGGGGATGCCCCTCCCTTTTGTGTATTACAATTACAACATGGAAAAACAATTTACAAAATATTTGAATGGCACTGCCAGCCCCGTTGAATTTGCCCAGGTTATAAAGTCGATATGTTCGGATGATAACAGGGACAATGTATCTACTGAGATTCTGAAACTGTGGGAAAAGACTTTGAGCGCAGCCATTGAAAACAAAGAAAACAGCCAATTGCTCGACAAAATCCACCACCGCATTGCATTGGAAGAATCAAAATCGATTGCACGACGGTTTACCTTATATCGGAACCTATTAAAAGTTGCCGCGATTCTGATTGTGGGATTGATAACCACCACAGCTATTTTCTACTATAAACCGGAGAAACAACTTTACACTGGCATAATCGAAACTGTTACGACCCCTTACGGTGCCCGAACCAGTTTTAAACTCCCCGATGGTTCCGAAGTGTGGCTGAATTCCGGATCGACCATCTCCTTTCCCAGACAATATGCTGCAATCCGCAATGTAGAACTTACTGGCCAGGCCTACTTTAAGGTATTAAAGGACGGAAAACCCTTTATCGTGAAAACCAGGTTGGGAGCGATTGAAGTGATGGGAACCTCCTTCGATGTAAAAGCATACGCAGATGAAACCTTCGAAACGACATTGGTCGAAGGTTCTGTAAAAGTCAGTAATAATACAAACCAGTTAGAGACACTTAAACCCGGCCAACAGTCAGCCATTACTCCGGCCAATGAAATCTCATTAAAAGAAGTAAATACCGAACTAAGCACTTCGTGGAGAGAGGGCAAATTATTGTTTGTAAATGAACCATTTCAGAATGTTGCCAAAGCCTTGGAACGGTGGTACAATGTAAAAATTGAATTACAGGGCGATCGCCTCAAAAAATTAGGTTACACAGGAACGATAGAAATGGAAACTTTTGGAGAAGTACTTGAGCTGATCAACACGACAACCTCAATAAATTATAAATTCAATAAAAACACAAGGATATTAAAGATATCGGGTAGATAAAATCCTGAAAAGAGTGACGGAATCGATTTATAAACTAAACTATTTAAGAATGAAGTAAAACAAACAACCAGATTTAAAAAAGTAAAGGTGAGAATGGCCGTTCCCACCTTTAAACAAGATCCGATTTAATAACAAACATTATTTAAACCAATTACAAAGTTATGAATAAATTGCTACGAAAAAATGGCAGTCAGCCAATATTTTATCAATTTTTTAGAAAAATGAAACTAACGATTCTGATTGTAACGGTGTCAATTTTAAGCTGTTTATCTGCCGAAACCTATTCGCAGACCACAAAATTGACAATAGCCGAGAATAATTCAACACTTCTCAATGTCCTTCGGGCGATCGAAGGTCAAAGCGAATTCAAATTCTTCTACAACGAAAAGGTAGATGTCAACAAGCAAGTATCGGTGGAGGTAACCCAAAAATCGGTCACCGATATCCTCGATAAGGTGTTATCAACCACATCTATCAAATACAAGGTACTTGGCCGCCAGATTGCGTTGTACGATAAAAACGAGATGGAACCCTTTATAAGTGAGCAACAGGGTAAAAAAGTTACGGGTAAAGTAACAGACTCATCCGGTGGCTCTTTACCAGGTGTTGCTGTTGTAATAAAAGGCACCACTACCGGAGTTATTACCGATAATAACGGAAGCTATTCACTTACTAATCTTCCTGAAAATGCAATTTTGCAATTTTCGTTTGTGGGTATGAAGATGCAGGAGATTACCATCGGGAGCAAATCAACTGTAGATGTTAAACTTACCGATGAAGCAACCGGCATCGAAGAAGTAGTGGCTATTGGTTATGGAACAATGAAAAAGAGCGATTTAACCGGGTCTTCTTCAAGAGTTTCATTGGGAGACAAGGCTGCACCTTCAAACACAAACCTTTTACAAGCCTTATCAGGGGTATCGGCGGGTGTAAATGTCCAGGGATCCGGTCTTTCAGGTACAGAACCTAATCTTTCGATAAGAGGGCAAACCTCACTATCTGCAAGTGACCGGCCATTAATTGTGCGGGATGGTATCATATATAATGGTGACATCGCAGACATTAATATCAGTGATGTCGAATCAGTAGATATTCTAAAGGATGCCAGTTCTGCCGCAGTTTATGGATCAAGGTCTGCCAATGGGGTAATGCTGATCACCACCAAAAAAGGTAAATCAGAAAAGCCATCTGTCTCATTTAACATGTCTTATGGCTTTCAGGATATGACAAATAATCCGATGAAAGTGATGAACGGCGAGCAATATGCAGAACGACTTGTCGATTATTATTATCAGCAAAATTTATATACCTGGTATAAAACAAAACCAACAAGCGCTACAGGAAAACCAGTACGACCTGATATTACTGACCGTAATATTGTAGCTGCCCGTCTGCGTACACAGGAAGAAAGGGATAATTACCTTGCAGGAAATGAAACAAACTGGGTTGATGAGATTACAAGAATAGCTCCAATTCAGAACTACAACCTCAGCTTTTCAGGAAAAACTGAAAAGAGCAATTACTTTGTCTCAGCATCATATGCCAAGGAAGAAGGAATACAAATGAACGACCAATTTTCAAGAATCACTTTGAATAGTAATGTTGAAAGCAAAATTACCGATTGGTTTACATTGGGATTAATTTCGTCATACTCCTATCGCGATTATTCAGGAATTGAAGCCAGTCTTGCATCAGCCAGGGTCGCCAGCCCTTTTGCAAACAATAAGATTGGTCAACCAAGTCACGATATGTATCTTACCGGAGAAGCATATATGCCATTCCCCTTAAATAATTTATATATCGACAATAGTGATATCAGAAATAACCTTTTTCTTGTAGGTAGTGGTAAGATAACTGTTCCCTGGGTAAAGGGGCTGACCTATGAATTGAATTATTCAACGACCTATTTAACAAGAAACAATAACACCTTTTATCCGGTAACAACTCCGGAAGGTTCTGGAAACAAAGGTCAGGCAATAAAGAATCCTTATGAGGAAAGGAACTCAATTGTAAACAATATTGTTACTTACCTCAGAACTATTGGTAATCACCAGGTGAATGCAACCCTGCTATACAGCCGCGAAAATCGAAATGCACAAAGTTCAACGCTCAATGCGCAGGGTTTCGATAATCCAGTTTTAGGTTACAATAACATGGGACTCGGTACTGTTGCGACAGTTGCGTCGACAGCATGGGAAGAAAACAGCCTTTCATACATGGCCCGTGCAAATTACACCTACAAAAACCGGTACATGGCAACTGCAACCATTAGGCGAGACGGTTTCTCTGGTTTCGGAGCAAACAATAAGTTTGCCAACTTTCCTTCAGTTTCAATTGGTTGGGTGGCTTCAGAAGAATCATTTCTTAAAGATATGACATCAGTCTATTTAAAATTGAGGGCATCTTACGGGAAAAATGGAAACCAGGGTATCGGACGTTATTCAAGTTATTCCAGAATGACTCCTGATGCTTATGTCTATGGAGCCACAACAGCCATAGCTGTTTATCCAAGCACTTTAGGCAATACCGATTTGGGATGGGAAACAACATCATCTTACAACTTAGGTCTGGACTATGCATTTTTAGATCACAGAATATCAGGTTCTATTGATGTGTACAAGGCTAAAACAACAGATGTATTAGTTAAAAGAGCCCTCCCCCCTGCTGCAGGATATCCCAATATATGGGCTAATATCGGTGCGATCGATAATAAAGGTATTGAATTGCAATTAAATACGATCAATCTAACAGGACGTCTAAATTGGACAACGAATTTCATATTTTCGTTAAACAGGGATAAGATATCCAAACTTTATGGTGGTGCAAATGACAAGGATGTTGGAAATTCGTGGTTTGTCGGGGAACCAATAAGTGCTCTTTATGATTATAAAATGGCAGGAGGTCTCTGGACCGAAGAGGAACTTTACAGCGGCAAAAGCCTTGCAAATTGGTATCCAGGTCAGTTTAAATATGTCGATCAGAATAAAGACGGAATTATTGAACCAAATGCTGACAGAACTATAATTGGATATAAGACACCTAATTATCGTTTCAGCATTAATAATTTATTATCATACGATAATTTCTCATTCTCTTTCCTTGTAAACTCAATACAGGGTGGTAATGACTATTATTTAGAAAATAATAGTTCTGTTGTAAATGTCGACTGGCGTTCTGATAATGTTTACAGGATTAACGCTTCCGCGGTCCGTCCTTACTGGACACCCGACAACGGAGTAAATAATGCCACCGGAGTATATAATTCCCCTGCCGTAGCGAGTGGAGTTTACGAAAGCAGAAGCTTTGTAAGATTACAGGATGTATCCCTTTCATACAACTTTGGCCCTAAATTACTCAGAAGTTTAAAAATCGCCAATTGCCAGTTTTTCGTTTCCGGTAAAAATCTTTACACATGGACAAAATGGTCAGGTTGGGACCCGGAAGCAGGCGTTACTGATTATCCAATTATGAGAAACATTACCACAGGTTTTAGGATTACGCTTTAACCTATCAAAATTTTCAGTTTAACATTTATGAACTCAAAATTAAAAAAACAATGAAAAAATACTTATATACTTTTGGAAGACAGTGCATATTGCTTGCCGTTATTCCGCTTTTAATGTTTTCCTCCTGCTCGGAGGATGTGCTTAAAGAAAAACCACTTGATTTTCTTGCTCCTGAAAATGCCTTTAACACCGTTCCTGGAATTCAGCAGGGAATTTCCGGATTGCATTTTAAAGTTCGTTCATCATGGTATACCGAAGGTAGTCAGCAAGAAATATGCGTAATGCTTGGAAATTTGGGAACGGACGTTGCCTTTCATGGCGAAGATCCTAACAGTACAGGTTTTTTATGCAATTATGTAACTTACCTGACTTCTGAAAATGGCAACATGAGGAATTTCTGGACCTGGAATTACGAACTTATTCAAAGATCCAATGTTCTAATTGAAAGCATCAAAGCGTCAAACCCAGATATTTGGACAAGCGATGTTAAGAAAAATGAATATTTAGCCGAAGCAATGTTTTTCAGGGCTTATGCCTATCGCATTCTGGTCACATTTTATGGAGACGTACCACTTGTAAATGATGTGATTAAAACTGTAAAAACTGATTTTGTCAGAGCTCCAAAAGCAGAAATTTACAAGCTGATGGAAGAAGATCTCACTTTTGCAGTTGCAAATTTGCCGAAACGGGGTAAGGAAGAAGGGCCAGGCAGGATAACACAGGCTGCTGCCTACCACATGATGAGTGAACTGTACCTGGCAGAAGCTAAATACCAGTTGGCCGCAGATGCCGCTTCAAAAGTAATTGATGGAGGCGAATATGCACTGATGACGAACCGTTTCGGATCAACTACTGATGTATTTGGTTCAGGAGATGTATTTTTAGACCTCTTTGCATACGGAAATCAAAACTTATCTGAAAATAAGGAAGCAATATGGGTAATTCAAATTGAGCCTCTTGTTACCGGCGGTAGTCAGTTTCCAGGTGAGAGAGCCTGGGGTCCAGCCTATTTCCGAATGGGCAATACTCCGGATGGCTTTCCGGCTTTCAGAGGTGAACTCTATAACGGTAAATATACAGGATACTCTGATACTTTAGGCCGTCCGGTCTCCTGGATTCATCCCACTAACTATGCAGCTTATGATATATGGAGAAGTGACTGGAATAACGATATCCGTAATGCAAAACATAGTATAAAACGAGACTTCTATTACGACAATCCGGCCTCAGCTTTTAATAAGAAAAAAATCGA
This sequence comes from Mariniphaga sp., assembly GCA_010906965.1. Lineage (GTDB taxonomy): Bacteria > Bacteroidota > Bacteroidia > Bacteroidales > Prolixibacteraceae > JAAFHB01. Next base: position 11,538 of record JAAFHB010000151.1, read on the forward strand.
TTTCAAACTTTATCCTGCAGGTTCAAGAGATCCCTTAAGAGATACCTGCCAGTATATTTATCCATACTTTATGAAGCATGCTGACCCTAGAAACCATTTTACAGATCTTGGACGGTCGGGCGGTGGATCAAATCATAAAGATGTATATGCAATTCGCCTTGCCGAAACCATACTTCTTCGTGCTGAAGCTTATGTAGGTTTAGGAAAGAAAGACCTTGCAGCAGCAGATATTAATGCAATCCGAAACAGGGCTCATGCTAAGCCAATTGACGCTTCAAAAGCAGATTTGGATTACGTGCTGGATGAAAGGGCCAGAGAACTTTATGCAGAAGAGTTCCGAAATATTACTTTACGCCGAATGGGCAAGCTGGTCGAAAGAGTCAGACGTTATAATAATAACCCTAAAAATCCAGGATTAAATATTCAGGATTATAATGTTCTGTTTCCCATACCTCAAAGCCAGATTGATCTAAACATTGATGCAGTGATGCCTCAAAACCCTGGTTATTAGTAAACCTGGTGAACAGCTAAAAAAAGAATCAATCATCACATTAATTGGTGATTATATTAGAATGTTTTTCTTTGAAATTTAGCATCAGTGGATAACAGAAATGTTACCACTGATGTTTAAAACGAATATAATATTAAAGAAAATAAGCAAATGAATTCAAACGAAAATTCACGCCGATCGTTTTTGAAAAATGCACTCTTGCTTTCGGCAGCAACTGCACTTCCTACGATTTGGACCAAAGCTTCCGGCAAAACGGCACCTGTATCGGGTTTGGCAAAAGCCGGTGAACGGGTTAATCTTGCCTGTATCGGGATAGGAAACCAGGG
>JAAFHB010000152.1 GCA_010906965.1 Mariniphaga sp.
GAGAGCAGGATTCGAACCTACGAAGGCGTACGCCAGCAGATTTACAGTCTGCCCCAGTTGGCCGCTTTGGTATCTCCCCAAATATTAATGAACTTTATTAGGGTGCGGTCATCCAATACTGGAGCTTCCCCGTCATAAAAAAGAACTATTGAGCCGAATGTCAGATTCGAACTGACGACCCCGAGATTACAAATCACGTGCTCTGGCCAACTGAGCTAATTCGGCAAGTGGGTAAGCTAACTACATCGCACCGCTACGACTATTTACCCTTGCTGCCTTCCGGCCCTGGGGGGGTTCAACAGGAACTGATCGTGTAGCACTTACCCGGCGCAAAAGTAGAAAAAAAACCTCTTGTACCAAATAAAAAATTTTTTTTATCGCACTTTTTTGTAAAATAATATGCAAGATGTTTATTGTAAGTTGTTTGTGGTTCAAAACTAATTTTCGGCCTTTGTTTTTCGTTGAATCGATTAACGAAAATGAGGTATATTTGTTATATGTTTGTATCAAAACCAATAATGTTATGGAAGAACAAAGTAATTCAATAACCCCTATGGCCATGAGCCACGGCCTTTACATGGGTTTAGCGCTGGTCCTGAATTCTGTTGTATTTTATGTGATGGGTTCACTTTTTTCGAACATCGGCGGATATATTGCGTATGGAATCATTATTGCCGGAATTGCCTGGACTATGCGAACCTACAGAGACAAGAACCCTGAAGCGGGATTATCCTATGGTCGTGCTCTAGGGCTGGGGACTCTACAATCGTTATTTGCCTCTCTTATTTTGGGGTTTTTCACCTTCGTTCTTTTTAAATTGGTTGATCCAAGCCTTCTTGATAAATTTTTCGCTTTCTTCGAGGAGCAAATGCTGAAAAATGGAACATCCGAAAATCAGATAGATACATTGATGGGATTTTACAGAAAAATGACAACACCCCTAACCTATTCTTTGGTACAGGTCTTTTCGGTTACATTATTTGGGTTCATATTCTCTTTAATTCTTGCAATTTTCTTAAAAAAGCAGACGACCAATCCTTTTCACGGGGTTGAGTAGTGGTTGATGCCTAAAAATATACAGATGGACATATCAGTAATTATCCCGCTCTTTAACGAAGTTGAATCGTTACCCGAATTACATCAATGGATTTCGAAAGTCATGAATACCAATGGTTATACCTACGAGATCATCCTGATCGACGATGGCAGTAACGATGGTTCGTGGCAATGGATCGAAAAGGCTTCCTTAGAAGATTTGCATTTGAAGGGTATTCATTTTCGAAGAAATTATGGCAAATCTGCCGCTCTTCATACCGGTTTTGAAGAAGCACAGGGTGAGGTGGTGATCACAATGGATGCTGATCTTCAGGATAGTCCGGACGAAATACCTGGTCTTTTTGCGATGGTAAAAGAGCAGGATTTTGATCTTGTTTCGGGTTGGAAGAAGAAACGTTTCGATCCGCTCTCCAAAACAATACCAAGTAAACTATACAATGCCACGGCCAGTTTTGTAACCGGAATCAAGTTGCACGATTTTAATTGTGGACTGAAGGCTTACAAGCTTGAAGTGGTTAAAAGCATTGAAGTGTATGGAGAGATGCACCGTTATATCCCTTACATGGCCAAACAAGCCGGTTTTGGGAAGATTGGGGAGCGCGAAGTGCAACATCAGGCCCGGAAATATGGTGTCACCAAATTTGGCCTGAGTCGCTTTGTATTTGGTTACCTCGATCTGATGTCGATATCGTTTATCTCACGTTTTGGAAAACGTCCCATGCACCTTTTTGGTACGCTGGGTTCATTGATGTTTCTGCTGGGATTTATGGCCATTGCAGGTTTGGGAATACATAAAATGTATAACCTGTGGAATGGAATTCTGATTGAGCGGATTACTCAGAGTTCTTATTTTTACCTGTCGCTCACTTCGATGGTTTTAGGCACACAATTATTCCTTGCCGGATTTCTGGGCGAACTTGTTTCGCGCAGCTCCGCCGAACGCAATACTTATCTGGTTGATAAAAGGGTGAATCTTTGACAATGTGACAATTAGATAATTTGTTGATTCAGCAATTCACGAATTGTCACATTCACGAATTGCCGAATCATTTCTTTCCTGCAATAATTGTACTCATCGATTCGGGTGTCAGGTATTTTCGGGCAAGCTCCCTGATCTCTTCAGGTGTTGCTGTTTTGATTGTACTGATCAACCTGTTGTAATAACCAAAATCCAAATTGGTTTCCATGAGCGATGCAAATGTCTGTGCCCGGGCAAAAGGTCCGTCAAAATCTTCAAGAATTCTTCCAAGCATGTAGTTTTGAATCGGAATTAACTCCTCTTCGGTGATTAATTCCACGCTAAGCTTTTCAATTTCGTGAAAGATTTCATGGACTGTTTGCTCGGTTTTATCGGTCTTTACTTCAGCAAATACAAGAAGTATTCCGTTGTGCAGAAACGAAATTGGTGAAGCCTGTATTGAATAGGTATACCCTTTGTCCTCACGTATATTCGACATCAGGCGCGATCCAAAATAGCCACCCAGAATGGTGCACAGCAGTTTAATCCCGGGGAAATCGGGATGATTTTGGGTTGGAAAAAGCTTACCAATGGCAACCGCATTCTGGTTTGCTCCCTCTTTTTCGATAAACATCGATTTTTCAGCAACCGGCAACCGATAGTTATTTGTGCGTTCCGCCGGATCTGAACTTCCCCAGGTTGAACTGAAATTAGCTTCGATCAATCGAATGACATCTGCATCAATAAATCCGGAAGCCGTAATTGCCATGCGGTCGGGAAGGTAATACTTGCTGAAGTGCGATTTTACTCCTTCGAGCGAAATTGTATCGTAAAAATCAGGAGAAGCGACAGGAGAATAGGGATGTCCTTCACCAAATAAGTTCCGCAAGAAGGCTTTTTGGGCTATTAAACCCACTCTTCCTGAGTCAACAATTGCCCGTTGTTTTCTTTTTGCACGTAATATCTCGAACTCCTCCACCGGAAATGAAGATTCTCGAATGATTTCCGAAACAATTGGGAGAAGGTTGGGAAGGTATTTCTTTAACGAAAGCAGGCTAATATAATTGTTGTCGTACGAGGAGGCGGATGAAAACTGAGCCCCATAAAAATCGAAAGTATTGGCAATTTCAGAAGCCTTGTGATTGGTCGTTCCCTCCTGGAGCATTGATGCAGCCATTGTACTATCCAATCTCGAATTGCCATACCAACTACCCGCCTTAAACGAGAAATCGATTTTAACCACCTCCTGGTTGCCACTGTTCATCGTGAACAATTCGACTCCGTTGTTGAGGAGATGACGGTTTGGATCGATATATTCTACGCGGTCCACACCAAATACTTCTGGCGGGATATTTCTTTTAAAAGTCATTAACTACTTTTTTAATGATAAATAATTCAATGTATTGCAGTTCCCGATACGCAAAATGTTGGCGGCAACTTTACGAATATCTTCCGGCGTTACACTTCGGTAACGCGCGGCCTGCTCGTTGATAAGACTTGCATCGCCAAGAATTTCATAAGCTGCAAGTTGCATTGCTTTTTCCAAATATCCGATCTCGTTGAAAACCTGCTCTGCTTCAACTTTGTTCTGAACCTTCTCCAATTCCTGTGGTGTAATCAGTGAATCAGCAGTTAAACGGACCTCTTCGATCATCGCTTTCTTTGCGAATTCAAAATCAACACCTTCGTTAATCTTTCCGGTTGCAACAAATAATCCAGGTTCACTTTCACCGCTTAAAAAAACATCAGCTTCGGTAAATAGTTTTTGCCCTTTAACCAGTCTTTCTTCAACACGAGATGAATTTCCTCCCGATAAAATATCCGAAAGAAGATCTGCCGCATAGAAATCCTGGTGGAGTCGTGAACTCATGTGCCATGCAACGTAAAAGGTGTCTACTGGTACTTCGCGATGCACCGTAATCTCACGATCAGTTGTTTGTAATGGTTCCGGAAGGATAATATTGTTCGTTATTTCTCTTCGGGGAATGTCGTTAAACCATTTTTCTGCCAGCCGAAAGGCATGATCTGATTCTATATTACCTGTAATTACCAGCACTGCATTGTTAGGCGCATAGTGATGAAAGAAGAAATCTTTCACCTCTTCCATGGTTGCTCTTTCGATGTGTTCGGGGATTAATCCGATCGTCGGCCAGCGGTAAGGGTGGACTTTATACGAAAGATCGCGTAGTAAATGCCAGGTATCGCCATAGGGTTTGTTCAGATTTCGTTGCCTGAACTCTTCAATAACAACTTTCCGTTGCACTTCAAGTCCCTTTTTAGTGAATTTAGGTCCCAGCATCCGATCCGATTCAAGCCACAAAGCTGTTTCTATATTGTTGGCCGGAATTGTGATGTAATAATTGGTGATATCGTTTGTGGTGAAAGCATTGTTTGTACCTCCGGCATTTTGTATCGGCGTATCGAAATCGGGAACATGCTGTGAACCCACAAAGGTGAGGTGCTCGAAAAGATGTGCAAAACCAGTCCTGTCAATATCTTCGTGCTTTGCTCCTACATTGTAACAAACATTAACAGCCACAAATGGAGTGGAGACGTCGGTATGGACAATTACACGTAATCCATTTGCAAGTGTTGTTTTTTCAAATTGAATCATTCGTTGTCGAATTTGTATAACGATTTATTTTGTAGTGTTTTAAGTGCAGTATGGTATTCGTTAAGAAGGTTGTCCATGATGTCGGAAACGGGTAGAACTTTGTTGATCAGCGATGCAACCTGGCCGATCTCCAACTCTCCTTCATCGAGTTCGCCTTCAAACATTCCTTTTTTCGCTCGCCCTTTACCAAGAAGATTCTGTAGCTCTTCCTTCGAAGCGCAATTGTTTTCTGCATCGCGAATCAAATCGAAAAACTTATTTCTAAGCAGCCGTACTGGCATTAAGCTCTTAATTGACAATAAGGTATCTCCTTCTTTCGAATTAACCACATAATTTTTGAAGTTCTCATGTGCTGACGATTCGTTTGAAATAGCGAATCGCGAACCAATCTGGACGCCATCAGCGCCTAATACCATCGTCGCAAGCATGGCATTCCCGGTTGCAATTCCGCCGGCAGCGATAAGTGGGAGAGCTGTTGCCTTTCGGACCGAAGGAATCAATGTTAAAGTGGTGGTTTCATCACGTCCGTTATGTCCTCCGGCTTCGAAACCTTCGGCAACAACAGCATCAACACCCGCCTCTTCGCTTTTAGCCGCAAACGCTGCCGATGATACAACATGCGCAACGAGAATTCCATGATCATGAAGCAGCAAGGTCAACTTCTTGGGTGATCCGGCCGACGTGAAAACTATTTTTATCTTCTCTTTGATAATGATATCAATAAGACGTTCAATCTCGGGGTAAAATAATGGGATATTCACTCCGAAAGAATTATTTGTGGCAAGTTTTGCCTTCCGGATATGTGCTTCAAAAACTTCAGGATGCATTGATCCTGCGCCGATCAATCCCAAACCACCGCAATTACTTACGGCGGAGGCAAGTCGCCATCCGGAACACCAGACCATTCCTCCCTGAACAACCGGGTATTTAATTCCAAATAATTTGCAAATTCTGTTTTCAGACATACGTTCTGATTAAATCGCCAAAGATACGCATAAACAATTCAGATCGGCCAAGTATTAATACGTCAAAGATCCTTTTATATCAGTATCTTATGATGTCGCAATCAATATTTATTTTCACATATACAGTTGAATGGTTGTGAGTAAACGATTTCGTTTAAATATTTCAGGATGTTTAGGGTGGAATTAAGCCAACTATTTTATAGCTTTATGTGTTTTTAACAATTGTATAACCAAAACTTTAAGTGATGAATGATGATAACACGAAAGATGGGAGTAATCCTGGAAATAAAGCCGTTGATAAGGGAGACGAATTGATTGAAAAGGGGAAAGATCTTGCTGATAAAGCTGAAGACTTTTTTTCTGAAAAAGCCAATGAATTGAAGAACAGTAATGTTTTTGGAAAGGTATCTGGTTTTTTTGGTACAGTTGAGCAGTTTATGGAAGATAAGGCCGAAAAATTTCAAAGTGGTGAAATGGGTGCAAAATTCGAAGCGTTCAAAGATAAGGCAGGTGATCAGGCCAATGAATTATTGAAGAAAGCAAAAGAGGCTGGCCAGAAAATAGGTGATCAGGTTGACGAGTCGATTGATGCGATGAAAGGGAAAAAAGGTCCGGCAGGTAATCAAAATGGAGGAGGAATTTGAGAGTGGGAGACTTGGAGATGGGGAGAATAATAGAAAATGAGATGGAGAGAAGATGAGAAGTAAGAAAAGGCTTAAGGTGCATCTACAAAGGTATAATGAAGCAATATTGTACTATTCATCGTAAATTGAAACTTCCTAATAGTTATTTTAATATAACACTTCTTGTAGCTTTGATTTTGGCAATGCTTCGGTGGGAATTTATAATTCGCAATACCTGAATTTCTATATCAGTTATACGGTAAACGATAAGGTGAGATTACAGGATAATCCACCTATACTTTTTCGATTTTGTCGGTAGGTGTCGGCATTCTGAGAAGAATGGCCAATTGTAGTATAATCCATCAACAAGCTTCCAAATCTCATCCTCGTAATGTTCAGCTCGCCTCATGCCAAATATCTCTGTTCCAGTTTTATAGATTAGATCGAGATCAAGGTTGAATTCCTTGGAAACCTTTACCGGGAGTTTTTTGGTCTCCTCCATTCGTTTAGTATTTTTTTGGATTCATCGATTGTGTAGAAGGGACCTTTTTCGGCTTCTTTGATACCCTCTTTAAACTCATCCAGGGTTAAGGGTTCGCCGGGTAAAGCCCAATTGCCCGTTTCTTTCCTTTTGATTGTTTTTGTTTTCATGTTAATAATTTAATTTTTTAAGAATCTCCTATTGTAAGTATGTTTCAATTAATCAGGGCATCTACAAAAGTAGAAAATTAAATGATACAAATAGAGCATAAAAAAACCTGCCAGAAATTATCTGACAGGTTTTAGAATTTTATTTAAACGGGTATTCCCGATTAATTACTTGTGGTCAACAGAGAACATGTACTCAACTAAGTCAACAACTTTGTTTGAATAACCCCATTCGTTGTCGTACCATGATACAACTTTAACGAAATGATCATTCAAGCCAATACCAGCACCTGCATCAAAGATGGAAGTACGTGGGTCGCTAACGAAATCAGTTGAAACAACTTCGTCTTCAGTATATCCGAGTATTCCTTTTAATTCACCTTCAGCAGCAGCCTTCATTACAGCACAAATTGCTTTGTAAGAAGCTGGTTTTTCCAAACGGACAGTAAGGTCAACAACTGAAACGTCAGGAGTTGGTACGCGAAACGCCATCCCAGTCAATTTGCCGTTTAATTCAGGAATAACTTTACCAACAGCTTTAGCTGCACCGGTTGATGATGGGATAATATTTGCACCAGCACCACGGCCACCACGCCAGTCTTTCATTGAAGGACCGTCAACTGTTTTTTGAGTTGCAGTTGTAGCATGAACTGTAGTCATCAAACCTTCGATAATACCAAAATTGTCGTTCAGTACCTTTGCGATAGGTGCAAGACAGTTGGTTGTACAAGAGGCATTTGATACAAAATTCACATCAGAGGTATACTTCTTATTATTTACACCCATTACAAACATAGGCGTATCGTCTTTTGACGGTGCTGACATAATAACTTTCTTCGCACCTGCGTCGAGATGTGCCTGACATTTCGCTTTATCAAGGAATAAACCCGTTGATTCAACAACATATTCAGCACCGATTTCGCCCCATTTAAGGTCAGCAGGATTTCTTTCTGCAGTAACGCGGATTTTCTTACCGTTTACTACCAATGCACCGTTTTCAACAGAAACTGTTCCAGAGAAACGACCATGAGTTGAATCGTATTTCAACATGTAAGCCATGTAGTCAACGTCAATAAGGTCGTTGATTCCAACAATTTCTACATCTTTTCTGTCAACAGCAGCTCTGAAAACCAGTCGGCCGATGCGACCGAAACCATTAATACCAATTTTAACTTTAGACATAATTTATTCGTTTTGAGAATTATAGAATGAATTGAACCTTCTTTAAATTTCACCACAAAAGTAACAATTTTAATTTTAACTTGTCAAATAAATAACAGGTAAATCAGAGGTTCTTTACAAATTGATAACTTAGCGAAGAATTGTGACAATTCGGATGTTTATCGCTTAATCCAGGTTGAATTTGTTTTTGCCTTAGGAGGTTGAAAACCACATTTGCAGGTCGTGCACCTGACCAGCAATAAAGCCGCCATTAAAATCAGTAGAGGAATGATTAGTTTTGTTTTCATTTTACAAATATAATAAAGGTTTCATTATTTCAATTTGTTAAACCATTTCAGGAAATTGGTTTTCTATCTTTGCACCATCAAAAAACCGCGTTTATGATTGAGCAATTATTGGCACACCGGACAATCCGAAAATATAAAAATACACTGGTCGCTGAAGAAACGGTCAATAGAATCTTGGAAGCTGGGTGCAGAGCCTCAACAACAGGTAATATGCAGCTATACAGTATAGTGATTACCAAAAGTGAGGAGGGAAAGAAAGCTTTGGCATCCTGCCATTTTAATCAGCCGATGGTGGTGAATGCTCCCTTGGTACTTACTTTTTGTGCTGATTTTAATCGTTTTAACAAATGGTGTAACCTTAGTAAAGCTGAACCTGATTACGATAATTTTCTCTCGTTTATGACAGCTGCAATAGATGCTTTACTTGTCGCTCAGAATATTACAATAGCTGCTGAAAGTGAAGGGCTTGGTGTCTGCTACCTGGGCACTACAACCTATCTGGCAGCTAAAATCATTGATATTCTTAATCTTCCGAAAGGAGTTGTTCCTGTTACAACACTAACGATCGGTTGGCCGGACGAAAATCCCGCGCAAGTTGACCGGTTACCCTTGGATGCCATTATACATCAGGAAACATACACTGATTATACAGATGATCAAATCCTGACTGCTTATCGCGAAAAGGAAAGCCGCCCCGATAGCATGCAATTTGTGGCTGAGAATAATAAAGAAACACTTGCCCAAGTATTTACAGATATCCGTTATAAACGAAGCGACAATGTGGCATTTTCGAATATGTTGCTCGGGGTATTGAAGGAGCAAGGGTTTATGAATCAGTAAATGTTTGGAAAACATTATAGAGAGGTGGAGCAATATTTTAAATGATGAGCAAGAAAATAAAATATGAAATTGCCCCTGAATTTGGGGAATTAGAAACGTGGATCAGTCAATTACCTGAGGAGTTTTCGCGTTCGGGTGAAACAATTTTTAAGTCACGGAATGAAGTGAAGGTTTTCACGGTTGGAAATTACCAACTGAATGTCAAAGCATTTCAAATTCCTAATTTTATCAACCGTTTTGTATATGTTTATTTCCGTGGTTCAAAAGCTGCACGATCCTATCGTTATGCAAGGAAATTTCTTTCGCTTGGAATAGCTACGCCGATGGCGATTGGATATGTAGATTGTATTGAAAATGGCTTGCTACACGAGAGTTATTATATTTCAATTCATTACAAGAATGAGTTCACACTTCGTGAAGTCTTGAATTATCAGGTTGCTGATCATGATGCAATTCTGCGTCAATGGGTAAGGTTTACCTACGAAAATCTACATGTGAATAATATTTTCCACCTCGATTATTCTCCCGGAAATACGTTGATTTGCCGGAAAGATAATGAATTTGATTTTCAGATTGTTGACCTAAACAGAATGCGTTTCGGTCCGATTGATTTCGAACGAGGGCTGTGCAATTTCCGTCAGCTTGATACCGATCGGCAAACACTCGAATTGCTTGCGGCTGAATATGCTTCATTGTGTCATAAAGATGCGGGTAAAGCTATGAAGATCCTTATTGACTTTGACCGCAAAAACAAGGAAAGCCGCAGCCGGCATGGAAAATTTAAGAAGTTGATTGGGTCAGTTTTCAGATTCGGTCGCGTTGCTTGATGATTTTTTTTAGATAGTATAAAATCGGATTTTTATATTTAAGATTTTTCCACGGCCTGCTGCTGTGTGGTTTATGAACTACAGGTAAGCTTTTAACCACATAATTGCTAAAACCCAACTGCCGCGATTTCCGTGAGATAAATACATCGAACCAATCCATATTTTGTGGCAATTCATTGAAATCGAATTTCTCCAGCATTCTCAATGAAAGTACTGTACAGCAAAAACTTACGCTTTTGGCAGATGCAAAAATAGTAGGCTTGTCAATGGCTGTGGCAAATGTATAGGGGAAATTAATTTCTCCGGCAGTATCGACTGTTACCGATCCCACCAGTCCTGCATCATTCAGTTCTTCTGCCAGTTTATTGAGTTCGAGTATCGTTTCATGCCTTGCAAATACATCCGATTCAACGATTGCCAGATGAGCACCATTTTCAATGGCCATTTTTTGCGCAAGTATCAGGGTTGTCCTGTAATTAGGTGAGGATTTTTTTGTATGTTTTTCAAGACCGATCACTTTATAACCGTACTGCGCAGAATTCTCTTCAAGCCAGCGTCGGGTTTCTTTCGAACTGAAATCATCAAAAATATAGTAGGGAATGTCCTGACATACAGTTCTTAATGAGCTGATTATTTCGCGTGTTGTTTTTAGCGAATCTTTGACAGGAGTTATGAGTATTGGATTTTTCACAAATTGAATAAAAAATAGTAAATCAATTATTTGCGGATATTTAAAGATGAGTGGCTGCTTTCTTCTCTTTCACTTTGAGCAAGTTGAATTTGAGCAACGTTTTGAAAACATCCTGTGGTTTTACCATTTCCATACACTTGGGCGATTGAAATATGCAAGGTTTATTTCCGTATACAGAACAGGGGCGACATTTGAGCGAACTTGCTGGTGTCTGGATATGATAATCCAAAGGTTGTCCGATGGCAAAAAAGCCAAAAGCCGGATGCGTTCCTCCCCAGATTGAGACCGTTGGAATACCCGACAGAGCGGCAAGGTGCATGTTCGAAGAATCCATCGAAATCATTAAGTCAAGCATTCTGATCAAAGCGAGCTCTTCCGAAAGTGCGAGTTCTCCGGCTACAAGATGGATATTCGGGCTATATTGCTGAAAATCATTTAATAAACCAATCTCATCGGGGCCGCCTCCAAAAAGGAAGAATTCTACATCGTGCTCTTCATTAATAAGTGTAACCAGTTCCCTAAAATTCTGTATTCCCCATATTTTTGGCTGTAGCGTGGCAAAAGGTGCAAGACCGATTTTCAATTTACTTGAAACGATCCCTTTCTTTTGGAGGAACTGGGTGGCGTTCAGTTTCGATTCTTCCTTAATATTCAGAAATGGAGCCTTCCCGATCTGGCCTTTAAAACCTGCACTTAAAAATGTATCAAGATACCGCTCGGTTGTATGTTTCAACATCCGGATGTATTTCGATTTGATCAGAAATTTTTTCTCTTTTCGTCCTTTATCAATTGAGAATCCAGGTGTCCCTGAAATTTTAAAAAGAAAAGTAATGATGCGAGTCCGGATCACTCCGTGTAAATCAATAGCTGCTTCATAAGGTCCCTCTTTTTTGAGATCAGCAAAAAGTCTGAAAAGCCCGAAAAAACCTTTGTGCTTTCCTTTAAGTTCAGGAAACAAAAGCCGAAGACGAGGAATGCCGTAAAAAAACGGGGCGAAAAATTTCCGTGTTACGAGTGTAATTTCAAGATCAGGGTTTGCTTCAATAACCCCCTTAATGGCGGGAACAGTCAGCGAAACGTCACCCATTGCAGATAATCGGAATGCGATAATCTTTCTCATCGTTTAAAAAATATATTGTTGATTATATGACGATTACTGATACTCTTCGTAGCTTTTCTCTTCTGTAAGATTCGAACCTGTCAATTCATTTATTTTGCGTTTTACATCCGATCTTTTGTCGTTGATAAAATAGACCGACCTTGCGGTTTGAATAAAATCATCACCAAAATCTTTGGCACGTTCAAGATCCCGGATATGGTCCTCTATGTCCCATAGCTGGTTATTAATTTTGTATAAATCAAGGTAGAATGGGTGCTTTTTGTCGATGATAGCGGCGACTGCAGTATTGAGTATTTCGTATTCCTTACGAAGATTTGCAAGTTTCAGCGCATCTTTGATTCTTTCTAATTTGATTTCAATAATTGCCAGTTTATCGGCTATTTCGCCATTCGATACTTCAATTTGCATGTGTATAGTTTTAAGCAAAGGTAACTTTTTAATCTTTACGTACCGCCGTTTAAAACCCAGCGATTCGGCTTAAAGAATTTTGTTGCTAAGATAAAGTTATTCTTTCGAGTAGGGCAATACAAATCCGGTTGGTGGATTTCACCAACATCGG
>JAAFHB010000153.1 GCA_010906965.1 Mariniphaga sp.
GAACCCATGCAGCGCGGCATGTTCCGGCGGTGCGTTTCGACGGCAAATTTCACACCTTCAGCCTGCATTAACTGACTTACATAAACAAAATCCTCAAAATTGTCCGGCACTTTATAGTAGCGGGCAATGTAGGTTTCTATCATCTCGTTGCCGTTAAAATCTGCACTAATCCAAGGCATCAGGCTTCGCTGGCGATGTTCCATAATTGGCGACCGGTAAGCCATATCGGAGTCATTGGCAAATGCCCGGATGGTTTTCATTTCAGGGAAAGCCTGTAATCCGTATTCGCTCACAAAACGGGGAACATTTTCAGCGTAAGCAGAAAAAGGCACATCTCCGAACCAAACCGACCAATCGTGTTCATCACCCGAAATCCGGTCGGAAACCTTGTTGCCAGCGGCCTGTGGTGACGATGGCCAGTAGGAAACTTCAGGGTGAAACTTCGCAACAGCATCGGGCAGAATATGATAGAATATTTTTTCGTACACACCCCAAAGTATGACCGCATCTTTTTCTGAATATTTTTTGTTCCATCTCCAATTGTACCATGCCCGAAGGTTTTCGTTGTTGCCGCACCACAAGGCTATCGATGGATGGTTTCGAAGCCGTTTTACATTGTATTCTGCTTCTTTCCTGATGTTGTCGAGGTGAAGTGAATCATCGGGTTGCAGATTGCAGGCAAACATAAAATCGTTCCATGCCAGAATCCCGTTTTCATCGAGCAGGTCGTAAAATTCATCGTTTTCGTAGATGGCACCTCCCCAAACGCGAAGCATGTTCATGTTCGCAGTAACAGCATCATTCACAATACGTTTATAGTTAGAAAGTGTATTCCTCGTTGTGAATATATCCGAAGGAATATAATTGGAACCTTTCATGAAAACGGGAACCCCGTTCAGTTTAAACTTGAAACTTGTACCGATGGAATCTTTCTCCTGCACCAATTCAAGGGTCCGAACACCAATGCTTTTCGAAACGGTTTGAATCAATTTGCTGTCCTCCATCATCCGGACTTCTACTGCATAAAGTTTGTGCCCACCTAAACCGTTGGTCCACCAAAGTTCAGGTTTAGCAATACTAAAATCAATTGCAACCTCTGATTTACCCTTTGAAATACCAACATCTAACCTGGATTCAACTTTAGCACCATCGACCAAAACCTCGAAATTCATTTTCGATACTTTGTCTGAAATCAACTCATCAATGGCTTTGTAGTTTGCCTTTTCTTCTGAAATCTGACCTGGTTTAAGATATAAATCATCTATTTTTATGTTGCCCCATCCCTGAAGTTTTATGGGTTTCCATATTCCGCATGTTACCAGACGTGGCCCCCAGTCCCATCCATAATGGAAAGGCGCTTTTCGGGTGAAAACATTCGAACGTTCGTTTTCAGGAGCAATTTCGTTGGCCGCCATTAGGGTGTAAGGCACTTTCCGAAGTTTGTCCATTCCCACATTTACCGCAGAATGAAAATAGATACGAAGAGAATTTTCACCTTGTTTTACCAAATTCTTTACCGGAACCGACCAACTGATGAACATGTTATCGGCCTTTAATAGCAACGAATCATTCAGGAAAACATCAGCATAAGTATCCAATCCACCAAATTCCAAATCGATATTGGAAAAGGAAGCCAGTTCGCCGGAAACATTGAAAGTGGTTGAATATTCCCAGTCGGCATTTTCGATCCATTTTACTTTCTGTTCATTCAGCCTGTAAAATGGATCGGGAATGAGTTTGTTATCAATCAAATCGGTATGAACACATCCGGGAACGCTGGCAGGCAACCAGGTTGAATCGCCCGCTTGCCTGAATTTCCATAGGCTTGTTATTTTTTCGGTTTTTACAGGCTGTTCTTTGGAACATCCAAAGAATAAGAAAGAAATTAGGATTAAAAAAGTAAAATTGGTTTTCATTGGCTTATCTTATTTTAAAGAGCATCTCCTCCGGCTTGTAATGTTACAATCGTTTTGGCCGGTACTGCAAAACTGTTGGATACTCCTGAATTTACATCTTTAATATACGTACAATTCTCGGTTCCGGAGTTGGTTCTGTACATTTTAAACGTTGTCGGCAAATCATTTCCTTTAATTGAAACTGCTTTATCAGCACTTCCTGAATTGATTATAACAATGGTATGGGTTCCTTTTGCAGTATTCAAAAAAGCAGTTACAAAGAAATCCTGATCTGAAGATGTGCTTTTTACCCTTACCGCTCCTGGGCGGATATAACGGTAAAATTGTTTGGAAACGCTGTACTTTTTGCCGGTAGTGGTGCCATTCATCAGGCTGAATTCGTTCATCGTACCTTGACTTCCCTGCCACCAAACCCAAGCACTCATATTGCCAAAATATAATCCCGAATGAATGTCCATTGCAAGATTTAATGCTCCGGGTTTATCGCCGGTCTTCTCCCATGCATCCACATAACCAGAAGTTTCAGTCATCCATGCTTGTTTGTTCATTGGCGTAGAGAATTGCGCTGCATGATTGGTCCACATTTTGGCCAACGCAGAACCCGATGAAGCCGCAATTCCATCGGAATAGCCATGTACAGCAAGAATATCAATATTGGCAGTAGTCGTTACGCTTTTTTTGATCCCGGAATGGTAGAATACAGACCAGTTTTCATCTTTTCCCTCCATATCCAACATATTTTCAGCGCCAAAGATTTTTACATTTGGATAGTTCGCCTTGATTTTAGGTACCACCGTATTTGCCATTTCATTAAACCATGCTGAAGTGTACATGCATGAATTAAAAGTCTGTCGAAACATCAGTTCATTCTGCAGACTCAAGCCATATAAATCAACACCGGCATCTTTGTATAGCTGGATATTAGATTTTAACCAGTCGGCATATTCGGTATATTTATTTGGATTAAGAGTTCCCCCGTTTTTTGTTGAAACGGCTCCTGCATTTCGGGTTGCAGCCAAATCTCCAGCCCAGGAAAAGTTACATTCCCATTTAAGATCGGCCGGAGGGCTCCATACTGTTGCTATAAACTTTAGGTTCAAGTTGTATTTATCGGCTTTTTCTTTTAAGCCCTGGACAACCGGCTTTTGCTTTGCCCAGTCGGCATCCTGATTGGCTCCGGCAATTGAAGGCGGAAATATTTCATTTCGCCAAATAGTGATCCCTAAATCGCTGATCACCTTTTCGCCCCATGCATCATTCCATAAAGAGCCTGCACCCGCCCACCAAACATCGGCTGCTCCAAAAAACCCGAAACCATCAATGGTCTGGTATTTAGTTGATTTATCAATGGTAATATTTATTTTTGGCAGGACAGGATCTGGCACAATTGGATCTGGAGTTGGTTCGCTACCCCCTTTCTTGCAAAAGGATAGAAGGATCATACATAAAATGAGTGAGATAATTACAATTTGATTCTTCATCATAAGTTTGTTTGGTAGATTATTATTTTGAAATGAAGTTAGAAAATTACAATTGCCACCTTTACTTCAAAAATGGCATATCATTTGAATTTAAGTCCTTTGGATAGTCCTTAAAAAGTGCAGACCTCCGAAGAGGCCCGCACTAGCATTATGAAACAAAAAAAAATCTTCAATAACCGGGGTTTTGCCCACTGGCAGACATTAGCGAATTCCTGTTCAATTCGTCGGTCGGAATCGGGAACAGCAGGTTTTTGGAAACATCGAACTTAAATAAATTGGCAGCGAAAGAGAAGCCCCAGTCAGTGGCTGTCCAACTTGCAAGGTTGATGTAACCGGCAGCGTGCCATCTTTTAAGATCCGACCAGCGGTGACCATCTTCACCGGCTAATTCCAGCATCCGCTCTTTCATAATATCAGCCATCGTTACAGCACCAAGAGCTGCCGGAGCTGCGGAGGCAGGGGAAACTGAATTGCGTGCACGTTCGCGTACATCATTTACCTGGGTAAGGGCAGCACCTGAATTACCAGTTGCAAGATAAGCTTCAGCAAGACAAAGTTTTACATCGGCAAGGCGGAGCAGGCGCGGATTATTGTTCGATCCGATCTGCCACATTGGGTCAAGTTTTTTTCCCCTGTCGCCGTTTGTATATTTGACTAACTGGTGATTGCCGAATTTACCCCAGTTAGGGTTAATCCACCAATATGACCAGCCATAATTCTCAACATCTGCGCCCTTGAATGTCTCGCTCTTCCGGGGATCAGCAGGATCAAAAGCATTCATCAACTTGTCTGAAGGTCCGAATATTCCGCTACTGTAGTTCGCCCAATGAGAATCGCCATAATGGAAGAAAGCTGCCATTTGACCGACAGCACCGCCGAAGTCATTGTCCAGCCAGGCATTGTCTTGACCGGCAGGCTGAATACTTGCCTGAAACTCAAACAATGATTCAGGATTGTTTTCAGTACGGAAATCAAAGCTTTCACCATATTTTACCGAACCGAATGCAGCAACACGACTTGAGGAAATCTTACCATAAGCGGTAATCGCTTTCCCATAATCGGTTGTATTTTTCGAGTTGTAGCATGCCCTGGTGACATACAATTTCACCAGTAATCCATAACATGCATCCTTGGTAATACGACCTGTATTCAAATTGTTCCATGAATCGTAAGCCAACGGTGCTGCTGTCTCCAGAGAAGCAATGGCATTGTCAAGCAGTTCGAAATCTTTGGAAGGTGGCAGAACAGCATCGGCGACTGAGATGATCCGCTTATCCTGTAGCGGAGCCTTTTTCCAGTTGTCCCATAATTTGAAGTTACACCATGAACGGATAAACAACATCTCTGCCTTATTGGCATCTTTAAGTCCGGCTGTCTTGTAAACCTCATCCAAAGTTGTACCATCAAGTTTTTCAAGCATGAAATTGCATCGGGCGATAATCTTGTAATAGGTTATCCACATCATCCTGATTGAATTGTTGCCTCCGTTGAGTGCTGAAAAAGTTTCGAGTGAATTTCCTGAACCGTCAGCGGTAATATCATCACCGGGCAAAAGCCAGAATCCCTGTTTGGACTGGTTGGATAAATCAGCACTATAGATATTGGTGATCTCTGCATAAGCAGCACCGATTCCCTGAGTAATGCGGTACTCACTTCCAAAATAGTTTATCTCCAACTCCTTGGTGATGTTGATATCCAAATTTTTATCACAGGAGTTAAAACCCACCAGGCCGGCAATCATTAGGGTGCAAGCCAGAATATATTTTTTCTTAGTCATAGTTTTGAAAATTAAATATTACTATTTACCAGATCAGAAACGAACATTTAGTCCCATGAAAATGGTCACCGGCGTAGGATAGTTATCATTCTCCGGATCGTATCCCGAATATTTCGTAATTGTGAAGAGGTTTGAAGCTCCGGCATAAATACGGCAATTAGAGACACTGTTACGCATAAAACTATAAACCTGTGCAGGAAGCGTATAGCCCAATTGAATATTTGTTAATCTGCAATAGGCACCACTTTCAACAAAACGGTCAGAAAAACGGTAATTACCAGCCGGGTCACCGTTAATTAATCGTGGAAGGGTTGTGGATTTGTTTGCCGAAGTCCATGCATTCAATACATCAACCGAAGCATTGCCACCATTGGTTCCAACATTGTATAAGGTTCGTTTCACCGAGTTGATTCTCTGGACATCTCCAACCCCGGTAAACTGGGCACTGAAGTCGATGTTTTTATAATCAAGGTTTAAATTGATTCCATAATAGAAACCGGGAATCGTTTTTCCCAAATAAACCTCGTCATAACTGCTGATCTTATGGTCTAAGGAATCTGAATAAAAGGTGTTTGGCTTTTTGGGTGCACTTCTCTGGTCAAGATAGTAAAAGTCACCCGGAGCAATTTTTGCTGTCTGGTAGCTGTCATCCGTATTTTTGGTTTTCCATGCATCTACCTCGGCCTGGGTCTGGAAAATTCCGCCAACCTTATAGCCTTTGATGTAATTCATCGAATAACCCTCTTCGATGCTTCCAATAGGTATATGGCCGGAGGTTTTCTCAACAGTATTTTTAACAGTTGAAAGATTTGCACCAATGCTGAATTTCAGTTCTCCGATATTATTGTTATAATTCATTGACAACTCAATACCTGTATTGCGTACTGAAGCAATATTATCAACAGGCATTTCAACAAGACCAACTGAAATTGGTAAGGTTACTGTCTGCAGAATTCCGTCGGTTAACTTGTTGTAATACTCCGCAGATATCGACAGCTTGTTATTCATTATTGTGGCATCTAAACCGATATTTGCGGTTGATGTTTTTTCCCATTGAAGGTCCTGGTTGGCCAAAGAATAAACAGCGGCTCCGGTATAATAATTGCCCATTCCAATCCTGGCCGGATCTGTTCCCCATGCAAAGACAGGGCGGTTATCAATTGGCGAGAGATAAGCCATATTGCGTACCTCTTGATTTCCTAACTGTCCGTAACCTGCACGAAGTTTCAGGTCGTTGATGAAGGTTAAACTTTGCATAAACTCTTCCTTTGAAATTCTCCATGCAGCTGATGCCGAAGGGAAAGTTCCCCATCGCTTCTCTTTCGAAAACCGGGTGCTGCCATCGTGACGTACTGTAACATCCAGGTAGTAGGTCGAATTGAAATTATAGGAAACACGACCCATTAAACCTTGCAATGCACTGTTGGTTAAATCAGAACCAATACCCAAGTATTTGGGTTCGCCTCCAAGCCGGCGCATGTAATCCAGTTTTGACTGCATCCATTGTGTGGAAGCACCTTTGTATTTTGCATTGTATTGCTGATCACTTCCATTTAAAACAACATCAATATTGTGTTTGCCGAAGGTATTGTTGTAGTTTACATTTACCTCGTTTATAAAATTATTGTTGTAAACATCACGTTCCTCGTAACTGCCGACTGAATTTCCGCCGGTTGTCGCCGACATATCACCAGCTGTATAATTGAAAACACTTCCATCAAAATCACTGAAGCTGTAACGGGTAAAATTGTAAGTATCCATGCTCATCTGACCCTTAATTTTCAAGTGCTTGACAGGTTCAATTTCGACATAGATATTCCCCATGTTACGCATTGATTTGTAGGTCTGTTCGTTTGCAGCGGTATTTCCCAATTCATTTACACGTGTGCCATTACCATAAAGTTTTTCGCTTGAATAGGTACCATCAGCCTTTCTGCCCACAACCGTTGCCGCATACCCGTAAAAACCATTGGGGTCATAAATTTTTTGCCATGCAGGGTAAAGTCCTGCATCAACCAAACTTGGATTGAAATCACGTCCTTTGCCCGAAGTTATCCGGTAATTGGCACCCAACTTTAACCAGTTATTTACCTGTGTATTGATCTTAAATGATCCTGACAAGCGATCGAGGTAATTGTATTTAAATGAACCTTCATTATTTGTGGAACCGGCAGAAACAAAATAATCTGTTTTAGCTGTTCCACCGGATATCCTCACCGAGTAGTCTTTTGATAATGCATTTTTGTTTTTGAGCGCCTCCTGCCAGTTGTAAGTGGCGCTATTTCCAAGGTATTTAGGACTCGTTGGATCGAATACCCCAATATTATCAGGATTCATGGCAATTGTTGGATCAGAAGCCATCACCTGGTTGATGAAGTCGGCATATTGCTTTGTATTCATCAAATCCGATTTCTTGTTAATATTCTGAACACCAACTCGTGAGCTGAATTCTACGGTTGGTTTGTCCCCTCTTCCCTTTTTTGTTGTAATCAGGATAACACCGTTTGCAGCACGTACTCCATAAATGGCAGCAGCAGATGCATCCTTCAGTACAGAAATTGACTCAATGTCATTCGGATCGATCATGGTCATAATATTAAGCGGTCCGCGGACATCCGCTGCCCGGGCATCTTCCTGCCCTTCAATTCCGGCTCCGAACTCTGTAATTGCAACTCCATCAATCACATATAAAGGGGAAGATACGCCCCATGTGTTTACGCCACGAATTCTGATCGTGGGGCGGGCCATCGGGTTACCCCCGCCTCCCTGAACCTGGACACCAGTCATACGTCCCTGCATCGCTAATTCGGAGGACATTCCGACACTCTTATCGATCGCGTCTTTACTGATCGTGGAAATTGCAGTCGTCACATCCTTCTTAGCCCTGCTGCCATACCCGATTGCGACTACTTCAGACAAACCAGTGGTTTGTTCTGCGAGCATAATATTGAAGGTTGATTTTGATGTGATTGGATGTTCCTGGGTGGACATCCCGACAAAAGAGAAAACCAGCGTTTTCGAATCGGTCGGAACTGAAAGTCTGAAATTTCCGTCGATATCTGTTGTGATACCTGTTGTAGTTCCCTTAACAACGACAGAAACTCCCGGGAGCGGCGACCCTTTTTCATCGGTTACCTTTCCTTTTAACTCCTTTTTCTGAGGTTGTTGAGTAGCAAGCGCTTCCAGATCAGTGGCTGAACTCTCCTTTTGGGCAATTACAATCTGGCGATCAAATACTTTAAAAGTATTGTCTGAGGATTTGAATACCTCTTCCAATATTTCTTCTACAGTTTTGTTTTCAGCATTTACAGATACCTTTTTGTTCAGATCAATAATATTGTCGTAATAGACAAAAATAAACTCACTATTACTCTCAATTTTATTGAAAAGCTCCTTCACAGAAACATTCTCAAGATTCAGCGTAAATTTAGCGTTTTGCGAATAGCTAGTTTTGGCTGATGCTGTTGCTAATGAAACAAATAATATTAGCGTACATAATTTCATAATCAGCATGAATTTTTTAAAGTTCCGGATATACGGAACTAATAACCCGAATTTTTGCATAAATTTGTGTGGTTTTAATTTGCTTAAATAATTTTCGATATTGCGTTAAAACTTCCGACAGGCTATACTCCAATATGGCCTGTCATTTTTTTTGTCTGGTTTGATTACATCATTGGCATATAAGTTTTAAAAAGTTAATATTAGCATTCAATCAGTATATTACTGTCTATTAGTGATTAACGTGTTTGTCCCTGAAATTTGTTCGTTTAAATGTGGATTTATTTCATTGTAAGGTATATCGTATTGTCTATAATTTCATACTTTAAAGGAGCTGTCGCGCAAATAACCTTAAAAACATCTTCACAATTACTTTTAAGATCAAGTTTTCCGGTTAGCGTCAGGCTATTCAACCGAAGGTCGGTATAACTTATCTTAACATCGTAATACCTTGACAATTTGGTTATTATTGACTGGACCTGTTCTTTATTGCATTGCATCCAACCATCTTTCCAGGATACATATTCCAATATATTTGTCTTTTCAAGCGTAGTCTTTTGGGTAAGTTTTGTATAATTCAGCAGTTCATCAGGTTTCATCATCAGTTTTTCAGAACCTATCGTCGCCTGCACGCTTCCCTGCACCAGAACGACCGATGCATGGTCGTCATCTTTATAAGCGGATATATCGAATTTTGTACCCAGCACCTTCAATCTTATCTGATCGGTAACCACGTAAAAAGGTTTGGATACATCATGAGCCACCTCAAGGTAACCTTCACCTTCGATATATATCTCCCTTGTTTTTTTATTGAAAACAACAGGGAAAATGGCCCTGCTTCCCGAATTAAGCCAAAGTTTGGTTCCGTCGGCAAGTTCAACCATCGATCTTTTGCCACGTGGGACAACCAACTGGTTCATCTGCTCCACTTCCGGATTCTGACTCAACGCCTCTGACTGAACCTGGTCTCCAGATTTGGTTTCAAGCTTTCCCTGCCGGTCATATTTCAGATCTACTTCCTTTGTTGTAAATGTTTTTTCGGTATTGTCTGACAGAATCAGTTTTATATCATTCCCTGGGTTAGTAATTGCGACGACAATTGATTTATAATCAATCTGATTGATATTCTTTGTATTCAATCTTAATGTCATCCAGCCCGAAAAACCAAGTATAATTGCAACGCTTGCAGCTATTGCCCACCTTTTCAGGTTAAAGAATTTCCTCTTTTGTGCGATCCCGGTATTTTCAATTCTATTCCATAGTAATGAAATTTCGTCATTGCTGAGCGATCTCTCGGAGGGCAAAAGTTTATTAATCAGAAATCTTGCATTTTCAATTTCTGTTTTTTTTGAAGGGTTTTCCGAAATATAAGTTTTCCAGTAGCGATCCGATTCAGCTGATGGTCGTAAAACCCATTCAGCAAAGTCAGGATTATGGATAAATTCAAAATTGTTGATTTCGTCAATAGGATTCATGCAAAACTGTTTTTTTCATATAAGAGAGATTTTGCATTTTTGTACTCAGTGATTGTAACTTTTATTTTCAAATATTCTTTGAAAAGTTCTCACGTAGTTTTTCTAATCCACGGAAAACAAGGTTTCGTGCTGACTGATAATTCATTTCCATCACTTTACCTAATTCTTCATAACTCAGTTCGGAAACAAATTTCAGATAAATGGCCTCTTTCTGTCTTGGACTTAGAGTCGACATAGCACGCTCAAGCTGGAATGTTCGCTGTTGCTCAAACTCCTTATTCACCATTTCTTCTTCTGCCGAAGCTGCATAATTGAACTGAAGGTGCTCCAAATCGAGACTTCCGAGGTTCTGTACCCTGGATAAGCATCCTATTATTTTCCTTTTCAGTGATTTATAAAGGTAGAGTTTAATATTATCCGTTACTCCCAGGCCAGAACGGTATTTCGAAAGATCGATAAAGACATCATGGATGCAATCCTTTACAAGTGCTTCATCATGGGTAAAATTACAGCCATATTTAAAAAGCGCCTGGACATGATGAGTGTAGATCATGCGAAAAGCATCATCGTTACCTTTAACAAAATCGTCCCAAATTGATGAGTCTGAATTTATCTGGTATTCTCTTCCCATTGAAGTTGCACTATTTTTTTTCATTCCCCGATTGAGACCCAAGAATCGTACCTGCTAATCCCCGTTGTTAGTCTGCCTTATTGATTGAAAATTTCATTTTACAATCAACATTCAAAGGTATCATTCTTTATCTCATTCCGGAATAAATTCAATGGGAGTAAAAAATTCAATAAATGAATATAGTTACGCCAATTAGTACTCCATCACAATTCCGGTATGCATGGTAAACGTGGGAACCTTGATTTTTAGCACATTTCCGCTTTTGCTGAAACTTAGCTTCTTTCCATCAGGAATCTGATAAACATGTTTCACTTTTTCAGGAACATTCACTTCGATCTCTACACCCGAAATTGGCACAAAATCTTCAATAACCTGAACATCACCTCGCTGTAATGCTGGTGCATACAATAAATGAGCTACATACCGGTTTTCTTTTTCCTGTTTCAGAAAACTAACCCGACCACAACTTTGCAGATTTTTAACTTTCAGATTTGGCGACTGATACAACATATCGATCGCATTACTGACCATTTGACGATGAAGCCTGACTGCGCTACTGTAATACATCTGATCGAGTTTATGGGCAAAGAATATCACGTTACCATTTTTTACCACTGCCGGATATGCTGAATCTTCGAGCTTATAGGGGGTTGCCCTGTGTCCGGAATATTTTTCCCAGGTGCGGTTAAAATAGGGTTCGCGTATGGCCGCCAAAGCTGTGGCGGTTGTGGGTTTAGTTAATAAAGCTGGTTCGTAGTTCAGGAAAGGAGTACTTACAACATCTTTACCCAATTCAGGTTTAACAACCGTAAAATCGAAGTTAAAAGCTGAAGTTCCCAAATAATCGACGCCCATATCAAGCGCAAATTGCTTACCGCTTTGATCCATAGCGCCCTCACCAAATACAATCAGTTTACCGCCACGTTTCACCCAATCATTAATTTTCTGCGACTGATTGTCAGTCAGACATTGCTGACTTGGAATGATCAACAGTTCAAGCTGATCCAGATTTTTTTCACTGGCAACAATAAAATCATTGTGCGTTTCAAGCAAAATATTCACCACACCATGATCGGCCTTGTCGTTCAGCGTTAACCACATACCCAATTTTGATAACGGCATTCCGCCCAAACCATATTTTTCGATTTTTTCAACATATTCATAAGCCTTTCCAATATTCCTGTAGGTTTCAACATCCATTGCTCCTGAAGGATGCAACTGGTCGCCAAAATTGCAGGAAGCGCCGTATGAAATCATGGCAGCCGCCTCGTATTTGATCGCATCGGCATTTTTAAATCCTCCGAATTCGCCCCACGATTTGTGAAACTTTCCACTCATGGCAACAATTGGATTTCCGTTCTGCAAATGGTACTTTGCTTCAAGCGGAAGCTTGTCGTAACCGCCCCAGGTGGTTGGTAAGTCTTCCAATTCCTGATGGGTATTCATATCGTACAGGCGATTTACAAAACCTCCTTTATTCACCAGATGAG
>JAAFHB010000154.1 GCA_010906965.1 Mariniphaga sp.
GTCAAAGGGTTCAATATCTATATCTTAAAAATGTTCAACCCGCTTCGGGTTGGTGTCGCGTTGTGTCCATTTTCCCCCAGTTCCGCAAGCTCCAATGGGGGTTATTCAAATTTAACCACTTCGTGGTATAAAAATAGTTTTTCAGCAATCCCTATGTAAGGTTAAAAGGTAAAGGTTAATGGCCAACGGCTAAAGGTTATAGGTTATGAGTTATAGGTTATGAGTTATGGGCTAAAGGCCAACAGCTAATGGCTAAAAGCCAATTAAAGCCCTTCATGAAATCAATGATAACAAGTGCCAATAAGTATGATCATCTAACTTTCATACCATCATATTCTCATACGCCCTAAACTCCTATTTCACAAAGTCCCAATATTCATCAAGGCAATCGGTTGTATATTGATTCCAGTAAGCAGGTGATACTTTTTTGCCATCTGCCGTTTTAAGTGATAACTCGTAAACCGCAATTACCGGATTAAAGACAAGATTAGTAACACCGATTGTAAAAAGAGCAGGTGATCCTTCCACAACAGCGTCTGCGGCAACAATAACTTCGAATTTATTGAATTCAAGCAATTTCTTCAGGAAATCAACACGGTCGGCAGTTGCTCCCTTTTCGACTACGGTACAACGTGTTCCGTTAATTTCTTCAACGATATGTTTTGCTTTCAGTGTCATGATCTTCTGTATTTACGCTTCCAAACTAAAAATTAATAATTTCTAAACCAGGCAGAATTCGTTAAAGGCAGTTTAGTGAATTACTCCAAAACTTAAACTGTTAATGATCTCGTATATCTGGCTCCAGAATCCGAGTACAAATATTCCAAGTGCACTCAATACTAATCCAGCCCTTGTTGCCAGGTCGCTTTTGAAATAGGCTAAAGGTTTTTCGTTCTTATTAATAAACATTGCTTTCACAACAAGCAGGTAATAATAAAGTGAGATTGTTGCGTTCAATACGGCAATAAAAACAAGCCAGTAATAACCGGCGGATGCTGCTGATGCGAACAGGAAGAACTTACCGAAGAATCCGGCAACCGGAGGAATTCCGGCCAAAGAGAACAATGAAAGCATCATCAAAAGACACACCTTAGGATTGGTGGAATAAAGTCCGTCATAATCATCCATCGACTCTTTACCGGTAATCGTTGAAATGGCCGAGACCACACCAAAAGCACCAAGGTTTGAAAAGATATAAACGAGTACAAAATAAACTACCGCAGTCATTCCCATGATATTTCCGCCAAGAATACCCAACAGAATAAATCCAGCCTGCGAAATTGATGAAAATGCCAAAAACCGTTTCATGTTCTTCTGACGAAGGGCAAACAAGTTACCAATCGTCATTGTAAGTACGGCAATCAGGTAGAGGATATGATTATAAATAGGGGCGATCGTATTAAAGACCGTGAACATTAATATTATCAGAATAAAAGCTGCAGCTCCTTTCGAGATCACAGATAAATAAGAAGTTACGTTTATTGGTGCACCTTCGTATACATCGGCTGTCCACAAATGGAATGGTACCAAAGAAATCTTAAATGCCATACCTGTAAAGAAGAAGATAAAGGCCAAAACCTGCATTGGCGTATTTGCATAGACCTGCGAAATGGCATCAAAATAGATAGATCCGGTAGCTCCATAAATTAACGAGATTCCAAACAATAGAATTCCGGAAGAGAGTGCCGAACTAAGGATTAATTTGATACCTGCTTCAGCCGATTTTGATTGGTGATGCGTGTAAGCAGCCAAAGCAGCAATAGGAATTGTAGCAAGTTCCAACCCAAGATAGAACATCAAAAAGTCACCGGATGAGATCATGAAGTACATCCCAATCAGTGTTGAAAACAACAAAATAAAATACTCACTGATTTTCTCCCTGTTTTCCTCTTTCTTTAACCATGTCACCGATTGCAACAGAATAATCAATACACCTACATTCAGGATGTTTTTCATTAAAACAATCAGTGCAGTCGTATGGTACATTTCACCAAAAAGACTACCTCGTTGCGAAGGTAAGAAACCAACAACTGTATGGATAAAAAACAGCGCAAGTGAAATCGGGATGATTAAATGCTTATCCCTGTTGTGAAGGTTAAGGTCTATGATGAGAATAACCAATGCTATAATTGTCAGCATCAGCTCGTGTCTCATTGTCAGAATATCGCTAAAATTCATAAGTCAAAACTTATTAACTGAATAATTAAAATAAACCGGTTACTTGAATGGCAGAAAGCCTTTCAACAATCGGTGCCAGACTGTAGTTGATCATGTTCGAAAGCCACCATGGTGCTGTTCCTATAGCTGTAATAGCAAGTACCAGACTGATCGTTGAGATCCGTTCGTACCATTTTGCATCTGTCAATTCGAGAAAATGGGGATTCTTTATTGGTCCGAATAACAAGATTCCTACAACACGCAGGATATAAACGGCCGTGATTACAATTGATGAAGCTGCAACTATCGTCACAACGCGATGGAAAACATCAACGTGTTGGAAAGCGCCAACAAAAATTGTCATTTCAGCTACAAATCCGCTAAATCCGGGAAGTCCGAGTGAAGCAAGTCCGGCAATTACATATACAACACCTAAAAAAGGGATTACTTTCATCAAACCACCCATTTCGTTGATCAGTCGTGTATGTGTACGACCATAGATCATCCCGATCAATGCGAAGAAAAGTGCTGTCATCAAACCGTGAGAGATCATCTGGATAATAGCACCGTTCATAGCCGTCTGATTCATCATCAAAATAGCGAACAGTACAAGACCACAATGGCTCACCGAAGAATAGGCGTTGATATATTTAAGGTCAGTCTGCACGATGGCCGAAAAGGCACCGTAGACGACACTTATAGAAGTTAAGATAAGGAAAATCCAAGCTTGTTCATGTGCTGCCTCAGGCATCAAAAAGATAGCAATACGAAAAACACCGTAACCACCAAGTTTCATTAAAACCCCTGCATGTAGCATCGAAACGGCAGTTGGAGCCGAAGCATGTCCATCGGGTGACCATGTGTGGAAGGGAAACAGCGCACCAAGTATTCCAAATCCGACAAATGTAAACGGAAACAGGAAACGTTGCATTTCAATCGGGATATGTACTTTGGATATCTCCATGAGGTTAAATGTCAATGGACTTCCTGCAGGTGCAGAATAGAAATAGATTCCAAGGATACCGACCATCAACATTGCAGAACCAGCCATCAACATCAACGTTAGTTTCATTGCCGAATACTCTTTCGGACCAGTTCCCCAGATACCAATTAAGATATACATCGGGATCACCGCTAACTCATAAAAGAGGAACATTGTGAACAGATCGATCGAAATAAAGAAACCGTAAACCCCCGTGGCCAGAACAATCAGCGAGATAAAAAACTCACGCGGCAGATATTCCATTTTCCACGAAGCGAATATTCCCGCAAAGACGACAATACCGGTAAGTGCAATCATCGCAACAGAAATCCCGTCAACACCAAGAGCATAATGGATATTGAGCGCAGGAAACCAAAGTGCGTCGTACATGAAAAGCATCGTTTCTGTATTTCCGGCACTCCGTTCAGAGAGGTAAAGATAAACCAATACAAACGCCATAATAAGTTGAACGCCCATCCCTATCGCTGAGACCAGTCGCGATTGCTTTAAATCCTTGGTCAGCATAATTCCCAAGACCGTAAGCACGGGGATAATTATAAATAAATTCAGTATATTCATCTTA
This sequence comes from Mariniphaga sp., assembly GCA_010906965.1. Lineage (GTDB taxonomy): Bacteria > Bacteroidota > Bacteroidia > Bacteroidales > Prolixibacteraceae > JAAFHB01. The sequence goes on from JAAFHB010000154.1 coordinate 3,723, forward strand.
AATTCAGTTTCTTATACAAGATAAACAAAAATGAGAACGAGAACAACAGTGCCGCTGACAAATACGAAAGCATATTGTTGAAGTCTGCCCGATTGAAATCCCTTTATGGCATACGAAGTATATTGAACAATACCAGCAACACCATTCATCGTCGCATCAATCACGTGACGGTCGAACCATGCAATCGGTTCTGATATATAGCGATAGATAATCTTACGTGTGACAAACAAATAAACTTCATCCCAGTAGAATTTATGGTAAGCCCATTTGTAGAGATGCTTAAACGTTCCCGCCACTTTATCTGGAAGCGGATTCTCTTTCTTATACATGACCGTTGCAACTACGATTCCTAACACACCAATCAGCACAGAAGGGATTGCGATCAACCAGTCGATGTGTGATTCAAACGGTAATCCATCGGAAGTCACCAAATTGTGAAATGGCAAGAAACCAGCAAATACGGAACCAAATGCAAGAACCATTAAAGGAATCGTCATCACTAAAGGTGATTCCTTAGGTGTGTGATGATATTGCGTATTCTTTCCCCAGAAAATTCCGTAATACAAACGGAACATGTAGAAGGCAGTTAAACCAGCCACAATGTATTCGATGGCAAAAAGCATTTTGTTACTATGAAACGCAGCTACCAGTATTTCATCTTTACTGAAAAACCCAGAGAATGGCGGAATCCCTGCGATCGTCAGGCAGGCAATTAAAAAGGTGATGTGTGTTATTGGAAGAAACTTGCGAAGATTCCCCATACCCCCAATTTCATTGGTATGAACAGCATGAATAACTGCTCCAGCTCCAAGGAACAACAATGCTTTAAACATTGCGTGGGTAAACAAATGGAAGTTCGACGCCATGAATCCTAAACCTTCTTCGCCTCCGTAACCGGAAACACCAAGGGAAAGCATCATATAACCAATCTGCGACATTGTTGAAAAGGCCAGGACCCTTTTAATATCTGTTTGCGTGCAGGCAATCACTGCCGCAAAGATCGAAGAGAAACCTCCAACCCAGGCAACAACCATCAGTGCATCGGGTGCGCCAAGTGCATAAACCGGGAAAAGACGTGCCACCAAATAAACGCCGGCAACAACCATCGTCGCAGCATGAATCAATGCCGAAACCGGAGTAGGACCCTCCATTGCATCGGGTAACCATATATGAAACGGGAACATAGCAGATTTTCCTGCACCACCGACAAATATAAAAATCAGTGACCATGTTAAAACGGACATGCCCATGAAGGCAGCTCCTCCGGCCGATGCAATTGCAGGTCCGTTTGGATCAGTTAATGTCTGGAAATCGAATGTTCCGGTATTAAAAGATAACATCAGTATTCCGATCAGGAAACCAAGGTCAGCAAAACGTGTCACAATAAAAGCTTTCTTCGAAGCAGCTACGGCACTCGGCTTCTCGTAATAATATCCGATCAAAAGGAAAGAAGATACTCCGACAAGTTCCCAGAAAATATACATCTGGAAAATATTGGTTGCAAGCACCAATCCTAACATTGAAAAGCTGAACAACGAAAGGAAAGAGAAGAAACGGTAAAAACCCGGATCACCTTTCATATAACCAATGCTATAGATATGCACCATCCATGATACTGTGGTAACGACAACCAGCATCATCACAGAGATCGGATCAATTAAAACACCCAGATGAATAGTGAGCTTATCGGTAAGATGAAGCCATGAAACTTCGAAACCTTTTATTGAAGCATAGCCAGTTCCGGCTACATGATCGCCAATAAAATATTTAAAAGCAGTGACATAGGATAAGATCGCTGAGATCCCCAGACCTGTTGATCCAATCAATCCGGCAACAAGCGGTTTCATTTTATGCCCCGTCAAACCCAGCAGCAAAAAAACAAAAAGCGGGATCAGCGGAATGAGTAATGTGTAAGTATAATCGGCCATAACTGATGATTCTCTTTTCGGTTATTAAATTTTCAGTATTTCATTTCGTCGACATTATCCACATCGACCGATTTAAAATTGCGATATATATTAATGATGATTGCAATTGCTACAGCCGACTCGGCAGCCGCCACGGCAATGACAATCAGCATAAAGAAATGCCCTTGCAATTGTTGTGGATAGAGATAGCGGTTAAACGCCACAAAATTGATATTGACTGAATTCAAAATTAACTCGATAGACATCAACATTGTAATCAGGTTCCTGCGTGTCAGAAAACCATAGATGCCGATAAAAAACATCAATGTACTGATTACTAAAAAATAGCTGAGCGGAATGTTTTGGATCATATGACAATTGAATTATCTAAAATATCTTAAATTCAAATTACTATTTGAATACTATTCTTTTAATTTTCTCTCCTTTTTAGCCACAACGATGGCACCAATCATGGAAGCAAGTAAAAGGATGGAGATTACTTCAAAAGGAAGCGCATAGCCATCACGATTATATGAAACCATTGAATTGCCTATGTCAGTCATATTAAACTGAGGATCGACACCAGGATTGGGAACAAAGGCAAACCTCAAGATGGTCATCAAAGTTAAAGTTGCACCCGCTAAAGTAGCCAGCGCCGACAAAATACTTTGCTTCAGCGGAGCAATCACGGCCCGCTCGCTTAAGTGACTCGTAAGAAGGATCGAGAAGATGATCAATACAACAATACCTCCGGCGTAAACAGTGAGCTGAACAGCTGCAAGGAAATTATAATTCAGCATGAAATATAATCCGGCTGTCGAAATCAGGACAAACAACAGATAAACAGCAGCCCTTAAAATTCTCCTGGTCGTAACGGTAAATACCGAAAAAATCAGGATCATCGTGCCAATCAGATAAAACATTACTTCATTAACCATAGTTCGTATTCTTTTAATTCTGAATTAAATTGAAATGCAGAATTTATATTTACTCTTTAATACCTTCCGAAATCTTCGAACCCGGTTGGTTCAACACTTTGGTAAGTTCTGAACGATCCCATACCGCATGTTCGAATTTTTGTCCCATTACAATCGCTCCGGTCGGGCAAGCCTTCACACAAAGATTGCAAAGTGTACACATTCCAAGATGGTAGATATGCTGATCAATCATTCGCTTCTTCTTCCCGTCGGGCGTAACGACCGATTTTGAAATAATTTCAATCGAGCCATTCGGGCAGTTGAGTTCGCAAATTCCGCAACCGGTGCATTTGTGTTCGTTGTTTGCATCATGCGGCATAATCACTTCACCACGAAAACGTTCAAACATCACAAGCGTTTCACGATTTTCGGGATATTTATGGGTGACATGTTTCCATGGAGTAAAGACATACTTTCCGGTAACTTTCATCCCGACTAAAAGCGTCCAGACACCTTTGAATATTGAAACGATATATTCGATAAAAGACTTCATATTTGCCTATTATTCAGTTAAAAATGAAATTTGGTCAAAACAACAAGCGCCATCAGCAAAATATTGACCAGGTTGATTGGCAACAGGTATTTCCACTCAAGGGTAAGGATTTGGTCAACACGTAAGCGGGGGAATGTCCATTTAAACCACATGATGATAAAAATAACAGTAAGCACCTTCATGAAAAACCAGATGATCGGAGGAATAAAATCCATGATATGATTGAAGGATTCGAAGTTGCCGAAATGTAATGGCATCCAGCCTCCTAAAAATACGGTAGCTGCAACAGCTGAAATAATGAAAAGATTGATATATTCTGCAAGGAAGAACATGGCAAATTTAATACCCGAATATTCTGTATGGAAACCGGCAACCAGTTCCGACTCTGCTTCTGCAAGGTCAAAAGGCCCGCGGTTTGTTTCAGCTGTCCCTGCAATCAGGAAGACAACAAAAGCAATGATAGCAGGAATATGTCCCGAAAATATAAACCATGCATCGCGTTGCCCTTCAACAATTGTTGAGAATTGCATTGATCCGGCAAACACAACCATCGTTAAAAGTGAAAGCGAGACAGAAAGTTCATAGCTTAAAATCTGTGCACCACTGCGCATTGCACCGATGAGCGAAAATTTATTATTACTCGACCAACCTGCCAGTAAAATACCGATAACACCTACCGATGAAACAGCGGTCAGGTAAAAGACACCAATGTCAAAATCGAGTGATTGAAGTCCCGGTGCAAACGGTAGCACTGCAATTGCAAGAAAGGAGGCAATGATTACAATGAAAGGAGCAAGATTATAAAGAAACCAATCTGCCTTGCGGGGCATGATCAACTCCTTCATCAACAATTTTATAAAGTCGGCTATTGTTTGAAAAATACCCCAGGGCCCAACTCTGTTAGGCCCGAGTCGTTGCTGAAATGCAGCGCAAACTTTTCGTTCGGCGTAAACCAGAAACAATCCAAAGAGTGCAACGAATATAAGGTAAACAACCCCTACAATTACCCACTCAATGGTTGTGGCGAGAAAAGGTGAAAAACTTTCGGCCAATCCCACATGAATATCGTGGGTCAACGTTGTAAAGTCGTAAATATTAAAAGCCATATTGAAAATATCTTTAGCGTCAGTGTTGATCTTCAATTATTACCGGTCGATATCGGGAATGATAAGGTCGAGCGTCGACATAATCGCGACCAGGTCAGCGATTTTATGACCTTTCGCCATCTTATTAAGCGCAAAGAGATTTGAAAAACCCGGTGAGCGGAATTTTAAGCGATAAGGATTTTTCTTTCCGTCGCTCACAATAAATACTCCAAACTCGCCGCGTGCTGTTTCAACCCTTTGATAAAATTCTCCTTCCGGAAGTTTCATAACTCCCTTCATCTTTAAAGCGTAATCGCCTTCAGGGATATTATCAATTAATTGCTCGATAATGGATATTGATTCCCACATTTCTTTAATTCTGACATCATACCGTGCCAGTGAATCGCACCGGTGATCAAGAATCTCATTAAATTTGACAAGAGGATAAGCGCTGTAAGGTTGATGTTTACGAATATCGTTCGAAAAGCCGGAAGCTCTTCCGGATGGACCGGTTACACCAAAATCAATAGCTTCCTCCAGCGTGAGATAACCAATACCTTCGGTACGCTCGCGCATAATTACATTACCCGAAAGCAATTGATCGTATTCAGGAAGCTTTGTTTTGAAATATTTCAAATAATCTTTAACTCTTTTTTGAAAATTGGGGTGAATATCAAACATTAATCCCCCCGGTGTATTGTAGCTCACCGTCATCCGGGCGCCACAAGTCTCCTCAAAAATATCGAGGATTAATTCACGGTCGCGAAGTCCGTAGAAAAAGGTGGTAAGTGCTCCCAAGTCCATTCCATATACGCACCACCACAATTGATGCGAAGCAAGACGCGTCAACTCATCCATAATGGTACGAATGTATTTGACACGGTCGGGAACTTCAACCTGAAGTGCCTTTTCGACACACAAAGCAACCGCTTCGTTACTCATATGAGCCGAAAGGTAATCCATTCGGTCTGTCAGATGAATAATTTGCGGGTAAGTAATCGCTTCGCACATTTTCTCAATACCGCTGTGGATGTAACCTGTGTGAGGCTGAACATTAAGAACTTTCTCCCCTTCCAGTGTTACAAGTAACCGTAACACCCCATGCGTAGAAGGATGCTGTGGACCCATATTAACCTGGTACCTATCGGTAGCCATCCTGTCGGTTTTTACAATGACCTCTTTTATTTCGGACATATATCTATCGTTCTACAATTCTTACTTCGTCCACATAATCTTTTCGAAGGGGAAATCCCCATCCGTCTTCCAGAAAAAGGCGGCGTAAATCGGTATGATTGTTGAAATGAACTCCAAGCAAATCATAAACTTCACGCTCGTGATATTTTGCAGTAATCCAAACATCGCTTACTGTATCAATTGCCGGATTAACCCGATCGGCCGTTCGAACCTTAAGCACCATAACATGACGGTGTTTAATAGACTCAAGATGGTAGATGATTCCCATATTTTCGGGATAATCTATTCCTGTAAGGCAAATAAGATAATCGAAATAGATTTCATCCGTTTGCTTTAACTGAACTGCGGTCTCATGAAGATCTTCAGCCTTTACTGTCATTTCAACATACTGAATCCCCTGTTTAATCTCCGCAGCGGGAAATCGCTCAGTCAAAACCGTTTTTAATTCGTCATTAGTCATTTGACCTATAATTTAAAGTGACGTTTTATCAGAAATAATAGGCTTAGCTTCCGAATACTTTACCTTTCCAAAATTTTTCTGACGCATTATCTTCTTTTGCAATTGCATAAGACCATAAAGATAAGCCTCAGGCCTAGGCGGACAACCCGGAATATAAACGTCAACCGGAATTACATGATCCGCCCCTTTTACAATAGCATAAGAGTTATAGAAAAAGGGTCCGCCCGATATAGCACAACCTCCCAAAGCAATTACATACTTTGGATCAGCCATCTGATCGTACAAACGCTTCAGTACAGGAGCCATTTTATAATTAATTGTTCCTGAAATAACAAGCAAATCTGCCTGGCGTGGTGAAGGACGTGCAACTTCGTTTCCAAATCTGGCCATATCATGACGTGAAGCACCAGCCGACATAAATTCGATCGCACAACAACGTGTACCAAAAGTAAGTGGCCATAATGAATTGGATCTTGCCCAATTCACCATAGCATCAAGTGAGGCCAACATTATACCTCCACCCTCGTATTCAGCGATAATGGGGTAATCGTTCTTCTCGAATTCTTTTTTATTTTTTATTCCCATCTCAAAGCATGTTTTTTCCAACCATACAACAGACCCAATCCTAAAATCGCAAAGAAGATCAGAATTTCAACAAATCCGGCGATACCAGCAGTTCTCATTGCGATTGCCCATGGAAAGAGGAAAATAGTCTCCACGTCGAAAATAAGAAACAAAATTGCAAACAGATAATAACCAACGGTGTATTGAAGCCAGGCATCACCTACAGTTTCAATACCGCATTCGTATGGTTCAAATTTTGCTGAATTTTTTGAAGTTGGAGGAACAAAACTGGAGAAAAGCATGGCCAATCCCACAAGGGTTATTGCCGCCAGAAAAAATACTAAAAGTGCGCTACTTTCCATATTTAAAATTTTTATCTAACTCAATTGGCCATGAAATTAACTGACCTTTTTTACTTTGGATTTGAAGCGGCAAATGTATCAATTTAAACAATTCGCTATTCCCTTTCATGGATTTTTTTTACCAATCATGGCTATTAGCTGCTATTTATATTGAATATAAATTCAAAAAAAAGACTTCGAATTCCCTTATATTAAACCACATGCATACATGCAGTTTAATAAATACGATTACTGTTTAACCACAAAATGTATAAAAATCCACCTGCGAATTTACACACATCACCGAAAGGTCTTCCGACCTACTAATTACTTTTCTTTCAGTCAGTCCAAGAAACGAATCGATGATTGTTGGTTTAAAACTTGCAGACACAATTAGCATCGCCGATTTCAGTCCAAGCGCATGTTCAAGCGCAGCTTTTTGTAATTTCCAGGTTGAAGTGTGACTTTCTACAACTTGAAACGGGAACCGGAATTTCCCGTAAAGTCTTTTAATGGAGAAGATATTATTTTTAACAACCTGCTGATCGGCCTGCCACCCTTCTTCCGCCGTAAAAATATCAATCATTGCACCGTTATGCCGGCCTAAATAACTGGCCCATAAAGCAAGATCCTTGCATTTTTTCATATAACCAACCGGCACAACTATTCGCTTATAGATCGGTTCAATATTTGTTTTAGCGGAAACAAACAAAAAGGGGAATGCAGCATATTCTAAAACCGGTAAAAGTTGCGGAACAGATACTTTATGTGCCACAAGTACAAGGCATTCGTACAACTGCGCCAACTGATCGAGACTCAACTTAATCGGCTGATCTTTTACAAAATATTTAACTGAAACCGTTGACATTAATGGTGAAATCTTTGCAGCAACACCCCTAAGACGGGCTTCTGCTATCTCAATCGTTTCATGAACTCTTTTATCTAAAAGGTGAAAAAGACAAAGCTCTTTACGAAGCGTTATCGCAATCATCATTCCATGTATAATTGCATCATTCATTCCCTCCGAAAAGTTGCACCAGACAAATATCTTCTGTTCTCCATTTTCCATTGCCCAAAAGTAGAAAATATAATTCGGCAATATGACTATTAGGTAATTCGACTGTGAGATGATTTGAAAATGAGAAGATGGATAAATCTATTTCCTAATATCTTTTGATTCATCAACTTCTTTCCTTTCTTTTTTTCATACACTGATTCAATTCATTTGTAATCATCCATTTTTCTTATACGTTTGACTTCGGAATCACTAATCGGATATAAGATCATGTTAAACAGGCAATTGTTAGCTCCT
>JAAFHB010000155.1 GCA_010906965.1 Mariniphaga sp.
GTAAAATAGAGTGTGATGTTCCCTCCATATCCGCCTTCGCCGCCTAAACCTCCGGCACCGCCATGACCACCATCGCCACCGTCTTCACCGGGGCCCTGAACCTCGAACGCTATTTGAACCTCCGTTTCCACATCCACCATAACGGTCTCATCAACTTCCACATCTTCTTCAATTTCAACCTCTTTCCCGTCAGCATTGGTCACTTTCTTCCTTTGCTTTCTGGTCACTTTTTTCGTGACCGGTTTCTGTACGATTTTTTTTTCAGTTTTCGTTTCGGTCCATTTCCTGCCATCACTGCCGGATGCTCCGTTGCCACCACTTCCGCCGTATCCACCGGTTCCTCCCGAACCACCCTGTGATCTAACTGTCAAACTGCCCCCCTCCGGATTAATCAGGTAGTGGTATTCTTCGCCCGTGAAACTATTTTGGGCATACACATAAAGCAAATCACAATTGAGGAGTGAGTCGCGGTACAGGTCAACCCAGACGCCAAGATCGGGTCCGTCTGATCCGAAATCACCATTTTGCCCGTTTTGCCCGTTGCCGCCCGGATACCCGGAACCACCATTTGTACCAGAAAAACCCAACATCCCGGAACTTCCGCTGAGCTGCAGATCGTAAGCGTGTTTATAATCGAGCAGGACTGAAAACGTATCGGTCACCGCCCTGTTTTGCAACGATCTCACAATTAATGAGGACTGGTGGTTATCGATCTTCGTAAAATCGGGATCGATTGTAAATTTCCCGTTCTTCCATGAACCACCTTTTGTGTAAAACCGAAAATTAGCCGATTCTTTACTGTTTCTTAAGTTGGAATAAGTCCTTTTATCGCCATTGTTAAATTCAGCAACCAGCTCGCCTTTGACCTGGCTTCCGGGTGATTTATCAAACGCGACCGTCGGGCGATACTTGATTTTGGTTTCGTAATTCAACGGCAGCAGAAGTTCCTTCTCAAGTTCAGACTGTTTGCGCGGCCAGGCTTTAATAGCGATGTATTTCCCTTTCGACGGAACAAGCTCTTTGTTCACCAAAATACGTCCACCAAAATCGGTCCCGCCCGAGACCTCCACCTTATAGTTCCACCACCAGACCGAACCACCTTTTATCCCCACCGTTTTTTTCACCTTCCCGTTTTTGTAGTAAGCGGCAATGCCAATATGAAACGATTCGCCCGGCAGGATCAATTGCTGCGTGTCGAACACCACCTGTATGGAATCTATTTTGGGCGCAAATGTGTTCCCCGCTGCAGATTTGACAAATCCCACAGTCAGCGATACAAAAAGGGTGATCAGGATAAGGTGAAAATTTTTCATTTTAATAAGCTATTTTTCATCCGGCAAATGCATACCTGCATTAATTACCAGTTTATAAATCAATTACGTTTAGTTAAGGCCTGATCCCGGGAATCCAGGATAATCTCAATAACCACCTGTTTAACCGGTGAGAAAGAGTAAGCCTGAAATTCTGAGCCCTGAAAATTGCAAAAAGCTGCCAACTCACTTCCCGAATGTATAAGCCAATTGAAGCCCAACTGTTAATAAGGATACTATCAGCTTATCATGCACAATAGGACCGTAATCGTAACCAGGGATTCTCCGGAATTTTATATCGTACTTAAAGTTTGAATTTTGGTACGTGATTTCGAGACCGGCGCTTATCCTTTTAATCTGGCGATTAACAGACAGTTCTCCTCCCTTGGAAAAGCTAAATAAATTGGGTGTTTCTCCTTCGAATGCCCAGATTGATGGAGGTGTTCCAGAGTTTAAATAGATGGCCTTGTACAATGGAAAATTGCTACGTGCCCGGCCACCAAATAAACCAAGCGAAATATCCCATTGCTTTAAACTCATTGTATAACCAAGCCCTGGCGTAACAGAGCCTATCTTATAATCTACTTCAACGAATTCCTCGGGTTCTTTATTAAATTGGGTTACAAACTCTGAAATAACGGATGTTTGAACGGAGTTTGTCGTCTGTCCAGCACGCAGAAATAGAAATAGGTGGTTGGTGATGCGATAACTGAATTGGGCATTGTAATAATAGCCGACTTTGGCAAACCCACTTTTTGATTTGTCAATACCAATAAAGTATTTTTGCGCCGGTTCATTGACAGGCACATAATAGATGGCGGCATTGCTGATATCCTTCATTCCGAAGGTTCCAACGGGAATAGCCGCGCCGCTACTAATAGAAAAACTAAATCTGTCATGTAGCTTGTTCTGAGCAAACATGTGCGGGATAAGGCAAGAAAAGATGCACAGGATGATTGATAGTTGTTTCATATCAATTGAGGTTATTACTGTTAGGAAATTATTATTCGGTTCTTACTTACTGGCTTTCCTTTAAATTAGATGAATATTGAATCTGCTATATGTGATTAAAACAAGTCTGTCAGTTCCTTGACATTTTTTTCTAAATATAAGAATATATGATTAATAAATTAGCAAATAGCGGATTTATTTTTTGTAATCATTAACTTACTGATTTGCAAACATTCGTCAATCTCCGGTCCATCCAGTTTCTGGCTGTCAGCAATTACTTCAAAATTCCACTAATAGTCAAGGTGATATTGTTTTATGCGCCGATACAACAAAAGACCGCCAGAAATGCTTTTATTGAGCACTTCCATGGCTTCTTATCATATACAAATTGTGGAAGGAATTCTCCGAAGTCAATTGTCACATTTACGAAGATTCAAATTCGCCAATTGTTATCTGTACCCGGTGAAATCGCCGTTTTCGTAACTGATTACGCCATTATAGGTACCGAACCATACTACACCGGTTTTGTCAGCTGCAATACATTGAATATTATTGCTATTTAACCCTGCGTCCATTGTAAAGGAAGTCCATGATGTGCCATCAAAAACCGATATCCCCTTTTTAGTGCCTATCCAGATTTTCCCCGTCTGATCGGCAGTAATTGCCTGAACAAAATTATCGGCAATACCATCCTTTGTCGTGAAAACAGTCCAGTTATTCAATGTCAGATTCCCGGTATGCCTTGCAATACCTTTATCGGTGCCAAACCACTGGGTTCCGTCAGCAGCGATGAAAGTGCTGTAAATCTTATCAGATGGCAGTTTGATGGGACCCCATTTGGCATAAACCGATGCGCCTGATATTGCATCCACATCATTCCGATTGACCCTTACGACACCCGCCCCTTCAGTTCCGACATATAGAGAATCACCGTCGGGGCTGGTGGCCATCGATGTAATGCGAAACTCCTCGAACATATCTGCGGGATACAGTTCATCATACGCGGGGGTTAACCATTTGCTATCCCTGAATGCAGATATTCCCTTGTCTGTTCCAAACCAGCGCATCGGACTTTTACCGATTGCCACCCGTAGTACATTGTTGCTTAGAATCGTTGTGTTTTCGGTATGGTAGGTGGTAGCCCCAGTCCGGCCATCTATCGGAAGGGAGGCAACTGTTGCTCCCTTCGGTGAAGCAATCCATAACTCAAGACCATTTGGGTTAATTTCGTAGGCGAAACCTTTCATATCCTGTGTCGTGACTTTTTTGTTTTTATTATGAAGAACCCATTTGTCACCATTGTAACTGACAATCCCCTGTTCTGTGACGAACCATTTCGTATTGTTACTGTCAACAACAGCAGCCTGAAAGTTCTTTATTTCCATTCCCGTATCAATGGAAATACGGTTCCCGGCGATTGTGTCTTTGGGCAGATCTCGTCCGTCTGTTGTATCTTCATACGGATTACTGATCCCCTGGGAATGGATAGCGCCCAGTCCGATCAGCGCAGCAAATATCATCAATGCTGCAGCAAGGGTTTGGTGACGGTAAATGTTTTTGCTCATCTTTCAGCTTGTTTGAATAAGGGTTATTGGATGTCTGTCATTCTCCTGATTTTAGGTAGCGTAAAAATATAAAATATGAAAGAATATTACTTAGATTTATTCAAAATTCAGACTTGCAATTTATATTTCCGGAGAAAAATATTATTGGCCTGCTAAGAACCAGTTTTTATTAAAATTTGTACATTTCACGAATGTTATTCAGGCCCTCCGGAACCATTCAATTAGTTGTTAAGACCCAGGCTTTCGGGGCAACCGGTCAGGTTTCCTGCTTACTGTTAATCGGTCACCACACCAATAAAAAGATAGTTATAAAATAATACAGATAAACTAAACTACTAAAAAACAACCAGGTATGAAACGCAGGGATATCATCAAAGGGTTAACAATTCTGCCTTTTACAGGTAGCTTTCTTTCCGCTGAGTCTGTATTTGCAGCACCCCGTGGACCACTTGTTGCCGGACCAAACATTTACGAGTCAATCGGCGTTGATCCGGTGATTAACTGCATGGGCACCTATACCATTATCGGCGGATCATTGGAACGTCCAGAGGTTGTGGCAGCCATGCATGCCGCTTCGGGTTTTTTCGTACAGTACGATGAGCTTGCATTTGGGGTCGGCCGTCGTTTAGCCGAACTTACTGGAGCGGAGTGGGGGATGGTTTCCGCTGGCTGCGCAGCCGGGATGAAGCATGTAACTGCTGCCTGCATCACAGGTGGGAATCCCGAAAAATTGATCCGTATTCCGGATCTTGCCGGCTTTGATAAGACAGAGGTGGTTATTCCTATAAGTTCAAGGAATGTTTACGATCATGCTATCCGCAATATCGGCGTGAGTATCATCACCGTTGATACCATGGAGGAACTTGAAAAAGCCTTGAATCCGCGCACTGCGATGATCTACCTGATGGCTGGTTCCGAGACTTCGCCGGGACAAAAATTCGCATTGGAAACCATTGCAGGGATTGCCGGACCAAAAGGGATTCCCATCCTCGTGGATGCCGCTGCCGAAGACCTTACCATTCCGAATATTCATCTGAAGCAAGGTGCCACCATAGTTGCTTACAGTGGCGGAAAGGCGCTTTGCGGACCGCAGTGCGCCGGGCTTTTGCTGGGAAGAAAAGACCTTCTGATGTCTGCATGGCAAGCCGGTGCCCCTCACCATGGACCAGGCAGGGATAATAAAGTGGGCAAGGAAGAAATCATGGGGATGCTTGCTGCCGTTGAGTCATGGGTAACGCGCGATCATGTTGAAAAAATGAATACATGGCACACCTACCTTGAAAACGTTTCCAAACGGGTTTTAAATGTTAATGGATTAAAAACCAGATTTATTGAACCTGAGGGGCTGAACAACCGAAGTCCGTTGCTGACCATCACATGGAATCCGGACCAATTTAATATCAGCGGGCCGGAGGTAGCTGAGCAATTGGCGGCGAACAAACCCAGGATTGCGGTCCACAGTAATTTAAGTGACGAATCAGGAAATACTTCCATTTCCGTTTGCGCAGGTCAGATGCAGCCGGGCAACGACAAAGTGGTAGCCGACCGGATTGTTGAAGTTTTATCGCAGCAACATACGAAACAAAAAGAGATGAGTCCTCCTTCGGTCAACATCACAGGCCGTTGGGATGTCGACATCGAATTTTACAGCAGTAAAAGCCGGCACACTTTTTTTATTGAGCAGGATGGCAACTGGATAAAAGGTTCCCACAATGGGGATTTTTCCTTGCGTGACATGGTTGGTACTGTTGATGGTGACCAGGTAAAAATCAGTAGTTCCGACCGTCATATTGCGGATAACATCCCCTATATATTTTCAGGAACTGTGTCAGGCGATTCAATTTCGGGTCAGATCTACATGGGTGAATATATAAACGCGCGGTTTAAAGCGATGCGGCACGATCAGAAAGCGGTTCGCCGGACTATAAAATATCCAACCAGTCGGCCTTTTTCATCTTAGACTGAACCATCTGTCAGGAAAATAAATGCAGACGAACAAAACGAACACAAATGTGTTATTTTTACTTTCGGCTTTACGCTAAACAGAACAGCTTTGGTTTTTGAATCCAATATATAAAGCAAAATCGCTACTTCTTATTTATCGGAGTACGGTGACATGGATAATGTTTTTTTTATTTGAACCAGGATGAAAAGACGTGATTTTATAAAAGTTTCCTCGGCAGCAGGCATCATATCTATGGTGGGACCAGGATACGGTGTTTTGGCTGGCCCATCTTCATCGAAAGAAACCGGATTCGACCTTCATCCGTTTATTAAAGAACATCCCGAAGCGGTTTTTATCAACCTTACTTCCATTAAGGATAAAAGCGATTCACAGGCAATTCATGATGCTGCGTTAAAGCTTGCTGGTGAAATGTTCGTAAAAACTACCGGTGGAAAAGGTTATCCCAATTCAACCAAAATAACCTGTAAACCCAACTGGACCTGTAATGGTCCTTTTGATCCCGATGATCCGCTATCAAATATGGGTATCGTAACTGATCTCAATTTTGTCGAAGGATTTCTAAAGGCTGTGAAGAATAAAGGGCCACAGGATTTCTACCTCAGAGAATGTGCCTGCTCCTTTTTATGGAAGGAAAATGGCTATACCGCGATGGCCGAAAGGAATAACTTCGACCTGAGAGATCTCAGCTCACTGGATTTCTGGGCTCTGCAAAAGGATGACATTATCTTTAGAAAAGTAGAAGGCGGCACCGTTTTTAACGAAGTTGCTTTTATGGCTCCCATGACCGCACCGGATACTTTTCTGATCAATATCGCTAAATTCAAAGCCCATATGATGGGACTTACAGGTGCCGTCAAAAACCTTCAGGGAATTACCGCAAGGAAATTTCACCAGTACTGCGGAGGCAATTATAGTGTTTTCAAAACCTATGATAAGCGATATCATCAGTTCTTCCATGCTGATTACCTCGAAAAGGTGAATGAATTTCATAAAAAACATGTTGCTGCCGGCATTCCGCGCTGGGATGCCCCAATGGAAAAACTTCCTTATGGCGGCGGTGTCTTTATGGAACAATGGGTTCAGCGGATGATTGATTCCTACAGCGTTACGCCAACCGGAATAAACATCATCGAAGGCGTATACGGCCACGACGGGGACGGTTTCTTTGCCGGTCCTCACGACGACAAGGCCATGGATTTTATGAGCAATAACGTAATTTTCGGAAAGGACGCCTTCAGGGTCGACATTATTACGCATTGGCTTGCGGGTCACGAACCGGGTAATTTTGGCTTGTTCCATATTGGAATTGAACGCGGTGTTTCAAATGTTCTTGATCCGGCAGACATTCCCGTCTACCTGTGGGAAAACGGGAAAGCCAGACTGGTAAAGCTGAATAGCTTAAAAAGGACACCGCTCCTAACCAATTACCTGCGTACAAAAGTGGCCGGTAAAAAGGAAGATAAATACCATATGGTCGATGAACCGTTTGACTATACTTCCTGGAAAACAGGTAAGCTTACCAGAACAGAATCTCCTTCCATCCGGGCACTCGGCACAGATTCAAATGACAAGGTTGTTATGGAAATTTCGGTTCCCGAAAAGGGTGATGTTTATATGGATATCCTGAATGATCAAGGTGATGTGGTGTGGCGGATGGAAGCAAACCATCTCGAACCCGGAAAGCACCAGGTGGTTTGGGACGGATTCTCACAGCCAGGTCTTTACAACGTGTATGTAAAAGGAATGGGCTGGGATGCTGAACGCGAGATGGTGATTTATACCTGATCAGAATAAGATTTAACGCAATTCTTTCGTCAGAAATAAAAGGCCGCCAGATTCATTGAGGTTTCAATGTTTCTAACGGCCTTATTTATATAAAAGCAATTTCCAAATGTAAGCTGGCTGACCTATATATAAGCGATGCAATCCATCTCAACCAGTGAATCTCCGGGAACGCCACCTTTGGCAACAGCAATCGTACTGCGGACGGGAGGATTCTTCCCAAAACGGCCTTTGTACACTTCGTTCATCCCCTTGTAATCAGCAATATCATTCAGGTAAACTGTGACTTTCAACACCTTTTCCATGGAGGAGCCTGCTTTGATCAATTCTTTTTCAAGTCCTTTGAGTACAATATCCGTATGGGCTGCAATCTCAAATGGTGCAACATGCGCCCCGATCCCGGAAAGAAATACAAGGTTTCCATGCGTGGTATGCGACTGAAACAAGGGTACGTCATCACCAGCGGGAACATTTCCGGTTGCAGTTTCTGCACTGGTTGTCTTTGCATTCGCGACTAATCCGAATCCGGCTACACCAACGATTGAAGCCAATAAATTTTTCAATACAGTTCTTCTTCGTGTTTTCATATCAGTTAATTTAAAAATGTAAAATATAGAAAGTTTTTGATATTTGAGTAAAAGAGATCTGGTTACCTGCCGTAAAGCGTAACAGGATTTGCAATCCCATTCAGGTCATAAACGATCTTTCCGGCTCTTATTGTCATTTCGCACTCCAGTTTTTTATTCGTTTCAAGTTTATAGCCGGTATAATCAAACAGACCGAATTTTCCTTCCCTGATCCTGAGAATTGCTATATCAGCCTCTGTCCCCACCGAAAGATTTCCCAGTTCATTGCGTTTAATAACCTGGGCAGGTGTCCACGTACTAACCTTGATAACGCTTTGCAGATCCATGCCCATTGCCATAAATCTCGACATGGTGGTCAGCATATCTTTCATAGCCCCATTCATGCTGCCAATATGGAGATCAGTACTGATAGCCTGTGGAAAAAAGCCGCTTTTAATTGCAGGGATAGCTTGTGAATAGGCGAAACTGATGCCACCATAACCGACATCGAAAACGATACCTTTCTTCTGTGCTTCCCATATAAAAGGCTTGACCTTTTTGGTTTCGGGATCGACGATGCATTCACGGCCATTGGGCAACTGGGCAAAACAATGCGTAAAAATATCTCCGGAACGCAAATGTTTCATAAACAATTCTTCAATCGGAAGCGGTGGAGTGCTCCCCCCAAAATCGATCATCACCGGAATATCTGCCAGTTTCCCTGCCTCCTCGGCCCGGTCTGTGGGTGTCCAGTCCGGTCCTTCATAATGGGCCAGTTTAATTCCAACAATATCGCCTGCATTATTTTTTGCGAATTCGCCGGTTGCCTTGGCATCCATATCTTTAAGATTCTGCTCAAACGGGCCTCCGCGCATCCCTTCGCCGACGATATTCAGAAAAGCAAGCACCCGGGTTATTGACTTGTCGATTGTTTGCTTTTTAAAAGCAGGAAAAGTGCGCCATCCGGCACATCCTGCATCGACGATTGTCGTAACGCCGACACGCAGCGTAAACCCGTCGGGAGTAACTGAACTCGGACCATTCATATAAGCCTGATCGGGATTCGTTCCCTGGTAAAGATGGGCATGAATATCAATCAGGCCGGGCGTGACATAGAGTCCACTGGCATCAACTACCTGTTTTCCTTCCTTCGGATCAATATCTTTGGCAATCAGGGCGACTTTGCCATCCCTGATCGCAAGATCCATTATCCCATCGATATTATTTTTAGGATCAATCAGATGACCGCCCTTAATGACGATGCTGTATGATTGTGCCATGGCCAAACCTGTTATCAGGAGCAGCACCAAAACTATAAACAGTGATTTACTTCTCATTGGTCAACTTTTAAATATAAATAGAATCGATGCCATCTACGACAGGCATTCCTGACAAATCAATAAAATGGATAAGCTATTGATTAAACAGCAGCTTTGCCTAACTCCTCCTTTACGCGGCTTGCGACCATCTTTTCTTGCCCAGGCTGCAAATTCCATGAAGTGATGTTAATGCTGTTATCCTTTCCTCCCATCACTTCGACTGAGGGATTTCCCTTCCGGAGCCGATCCATAAAATCCTCCTTCGTCACCTTTACTTTGGCAATATCCCATGAAATATTTAATGTTGGGGTGCGGTTCGCAACAGCGGGAACAGTCACAATTGTGGTAACGCCATTTACTTTCTTTGCTGCATTTTCAATCATCGCAATGCGCTCTTCCCATATTTTCCACTGTTTGGCATGATCGAGGTTGATAAACTTTTCGAGGGCGACGTACATCCCTAGTATTTCCTCCTTGTTTACTTTCATCCCGCGGCCAATATTTCCTCCGCGCGGCGGTGAATTCAGCCTGGCAGCTGCAATCAGATTTTTTTTGCCCATCAGTATTCCGGCACTTTGCGGACCGCGAATCCCTTTTCCTCCCGAAACACAAACCAGATCAAATCCCATGTCGTTAAATTTCCACATGTTTTCAACTGGTGTTGCGTCGGCAGCCATATCAATCATCGTGGGGATATTGTGTTTCTTACCCAAAGCGACCCATTCCGTGTCAGGGATTTTCCCTTCAGGTCCTGCATAATTGAGGAACCACATCATGGCTGTGTTCTGGTTAATCGCCTTTTCCACATCAGCAGCAGTTTCAACTTCAATAATTTTCACGCCTGTGTTGGTGACTGCATGCACATACCCGCTGTTATGGGTTTTCTGTACCAGAACTTCCGATTTGAGGCCATCAAGATTGGGGAGCTGTGCCACTTTTTTTTGATCCATTCCTGTAAGGATACCTGCAGTGCCCAGCACAAGAGCCGACCAGCATCCAGCCGTGACAGTAGCTGCTTCGGCATGGCACATTGCGGCAATTTTTTCACCCACTTTGTCCTGTACTTCATCAATCATGGCAAATTCATGCGCAGTAGATCTGATGGCATCTACAACCTCATCGTGCATGAGGCAGCCTGACATAAAAGTATAGGTGCCGGCAGCATTGATGAATGTGCGTATGCCCAGTTCCTTAAATAAATTTCGTTTGGGAGCGGGTGGCGCTGCAGGAGTAGCGAACAATGTCCCGAGGGGTAAAACCGTTCCGGCAGCAACTCCCGCAACCGGCAAAATGGATAAACTTCTAATCGCGTCTCTACGTCTCATATCTGTCAGTTTTAATCATGATAAATCAGAATCCCTTCTTTTATTTTACCACCATCTTCCATTCACGACCCGGGGAATCGGTCAAAAAACTTTCGATATTTCCCTGGTCCTGAAGCGTAACATATACCGTGCACCCGTCTTTTCCGCCGAATGCCACATTGGTAGGTCTTTTCCCAGTAAGGGTAATTTCCTGAGAGATCTTCCCATCAGGAGAAACTTTCACCACGGTACCTTTTCCAAACCGCGCGATGTATAAATTCCCTTTCACATCACACCGCATTCCATCCATTCCGAAATCGGGAAATTCGATCAGCAAATGCTTATTCATGACATCGCCTGTTGGTAAAAGGTCATAAGCCCATACTTTCGGTATAGCATTCACGTAAAGCGTTTTTTCATCCGCGCTTATTTCAATCCCGTTCGCCGGCCCTTGCAGGCTATCGAGCAAGGTAACCTTTCCATTGGTATCAATTCGCCAGATCCTTCCGTTTCCGGCTTTAAAATCAGGATCACTGGCATAGATGCGGTCCTTGTTGTCGATCGCAATATCATTGGGCTGGTGCATGCGCGGTTCGTGGGCAAAAACGCTTACCATCTTTGTGGCCATTTCCACCTTTAGGACATTGTGATTCGTGTAATCTGCAATCAACATATTGCCCCTGCTGTCGAAACGGATACCATTCCCGATGCTGCCACCCGGCAATTCAATAAAAACTTTAGCAATACCTTCGGGCGTCACCTGGCCAATGGTTCCCTGATGGTTGAAATTCACAGCATATACATTTCCGGATTTGTCAACGGCAGGCCCTTCCACCCCTGAAGTAAAACTATTCACAGGCGTGAATAAGGAAGACTTAAAAAGCGCTTGCGAAGCGGATTTCTGAGCCACAGCTACCTGAAAACATCCGGCAAGAAGCAGGAAAACTGATAGATGAAGAGCTGACATGGGAATTGAAAAGTTTAAGTGCGAGTAAAAATAAAGAAAGTTTATCTGATTTGAAAATAAAAACAGAAGTAATTGTAATGCCTGATTTTTGCATCTCATTTAGAAACAAAACGTTTTACTCCTTTAATCCAAACCCTTGGTTTACCCCAATAAAAAAGGAGCTCAATGAGCTCCTTTTCTTATCTGAAAATTTATTTCGCCTAACTTTTCAAATTACTTTACCTTATTAACAATTGCGCTGAATGCAGCGGGATTGTTCATCGCCAAATCGGCCAGA
>JAAFHB010000005.1 GCA_010906965.1 Mariniphaga sp.
CCTGATAAAGGGAAATGAAAACTGGCCAAAGGTCACTGTTGCAAAAATATCAAACCAGTCATTGGTCTGATTAATCCGCAGGTTGAGCGTTTGATGTCCTGTAAAATAATTCTGGTCAAGGCTTTCCTGAGTAATCATTATTCCAGCGTCAACCAGGCAAGCAGTATTTTTAGATATCCAACTGATTGCCTCATACAATGCATTGCCCTGACTGTCGGACTTGCAATCCACTAAATGAAGCGCATGTGACTCGCCCTGCAATTCAAGTTCCCGCAGTTTTGAAATTACATTCTTTTCCCAGACCACATCCTTTTCGAAACGATGAAAGACATAATTACCATCTATAACTTCAAAAATAGCAATCTTTTTACCTTCATCATCTGCCGGAATAACCTGTTCGTTATACTTGAAAACGGGTATAAATACCGGATATCCAGTTATATCAATCGCGACAGATAAAATGGCTTCTTTCCTTACCGGAGTGTCAATAATATCGAATCCGGTACAATTAACCTCCTGATTTTTAATTGCATTTAGAATGAAAGTCCCAAAGTATTTCTCCTCAACCTTCGCTGGAATGCTGATGTATTCCTTGTCGAAGAATGGCTGAAGTTTTGAACCTGATATATCATCAAAGAAATAAATCTTATTCTGGTATAGTATCCTACAAGGCTCATTAACAAGTAAAATGACACTTCGGTGAAGTAGCGAAAGTTGTTCTTCACCATTTCTGATGGTTAAGAAATACCGTGTTTCATCCTCTATCCGATTAAAATTAAAGACAGCACCCGTATCTTCATAGCACAATTCAATCCGATCGTCCTCGTAAAGGTTGTTGTACTTTGCCCGCTTGAAATAAACCGGAATTCCAGCAGTTTTAAGCAAATCGAGACATTGAGCCATTATGCCCTCAACGAAAGGAACAATTTTCTTATTAAATTCTTCCGCCTTTACGTTCTTATAGAAATCGTTTAAGGTCCCTTTCTTATTGTACTTTTTAGCAAGATTTTCATCCGCGTACTTCTCGGTGAGTTTAATTAATTGAGATTGAACAGCAGAAAATTTAAAATTTCCTTCTGCCAGATCATGCACCCGAAGTCGCTGCGAGATTGAAAGATACTTACCTTCTGGTCCATCTTTGGCAAGATATGGCAATACCAGAAATCCAAACAACCGGTGCTCTGACACCGTAACGATAAATTTTTGTTCCACGCCAATTTAATTGGTTAAAAGCATCACCCTGAATCTAAAAATTGCTTGTCAGTATTATGCAGAGGGCTAATTTACGATAAAAAATTCATCCTCCAAAATTAAACAGCTATTACCATGTGGTCAAACCAGAAATTCTTTAGCAAAAGTTTTACCATTATTTTGTAAATTTGCAGCTTCGCAGGCTGTTCTATCGCCCCAATTCATTGGGGAGGAAAGTCCGGGCAATACAGGGCGCTATGCTTCCTAACGGGAAGGCGGACGAAAGTTTGCAGTAGTGTAACAGAAAATAACCGTCCAGACGAAAGTCGGGATAAGGGTGAAAAGGTGGGGTAAAAGCCCACCGGTAGTCGTGGTAACACGATTAGCCGTACGCCTCATGGATTGTAAGGCCAAATATATTACGAGTTCTTCGGAACACAGGGCTGCCCGCCCTGGTTTCGGCCACCGCAAGGAAACCGGGAGACGTAAGGGGTAGGCTGCAAGAGGCTGTTGGTGACAGCAGTCCCAGATAAATGATAGAATGAAAAACAGAACCCGGCTTACAGGCCTGCGATTTTTTTAAAACCTATGCCAATGCTTCATCTTAGGCTTCTTGTTGTCTCGCTTTTAGTCTGCTCCGGACTTTTTGGGCAAGAAAAAAAGGGAAAGACTGATTTCAATATTTCCCTCGATACCCACCTATCGTCGGGTAATGATTTGCCATTTTGGTTAACCTCCAATAAGAATGGTGTATTCTCGATGCAAAACAGTAATTACCAGTTAATGCAGGCCGGATTTTCGAAGAAGCTTGTACCCGACTCGGTCAATAAATGGAGTTACACATGGGGAGCCAATCTTGTTTATGGTTATGGCGGAAAATCAAATTTTCAAGCGAATCAATATTGGCTCGGTATACGGCACAATTGGTTTATAATCAAAGCAGGTGCCCAGTCCGATCCAATTTTATACGAAGGACTGTCATCGGCAAACGGGAATCTCGACCGGTCAAACAATGCACGTCCACTCCCCGGAATCTCATTATCAACTGACAATTATATACCTTTTCTTTTCTGGAAGAATTGGCTTTCGTTCAAAGCTGAGTTTGAGGAAAAACTGTTTTCGAACCATGCATTTGTGAAGGATGCCCATCTGCATCATAAGTCGCTTTACGGAAAAGCAACGTTCAAAAAAAACTGGTCGTTCACAGCAGGATTGGAACATTTCGTTTTATGGGGAGGAACCTCACTAACAGAAGGGGCAATGCCCGGTTGGAACCAGTATTTCAACTATATTTTAGGGTTAAAAGCAGGACCGGGTGCCTTCAATGATGACCGGCTTAACAAAGCTGGAAATCAATTGGGGCTCTATTCGTTTGAAATAAAGAAAGCGTATACCGGATCAACCATCTCTTTTTATTGGAATCATTTGTTCGAAGATCGGTCGGGAATGGAGTTGGACAATCTGCCAGATGGTTTATGCGGAATCCACATCAATAAAAAAGATGAATCAGCACTAATTACGGATTTCGTTTATGAATATATGAATACGCGGGATCAAAGCGGGTCCATTCATCATCTCGCCGCACCAACTCCTGACAACCCCAACCGGATAACAGGCAGAGGAAGAGACAACTATTTCGATCATTACATTTATCGCTCCTTCACGTATTATAACCGGATGATGGGAACACCATTATTTGTACCGCGTATCGGAGCAGACGGTGTTGCCGACGGGTTCGAAAGTACAAGAATGTGGATGCACCATGTAGGACTAAAAGGTTTTTTAGGATCAGGCATATATTGGAAATCAATGCTCACCTGGTCGCGAAATTTCGGAACATATGATAAATCATTCCCGTGGTCACATATTTTCGGTCCGACAAGTGGCAGTTCCTACCCTATTCCACTGGATGAATTCTCGTTTCTGTGCGAACTCAATTATCGGGGAAACAAATTGCCATTCGAAGTAAATATAGGAATTGCAGGCGATTATGGTTATAGATTTCAAAAGAAGATGGGCGGATATGCAGGTATCAACTACCGGTTTTAACTTAAAAATTTACATGAATCAAGTTCAGAATATTTCTATAAGCGATTACACCTACGCACTACCAGAAGAACAAATTGCCACCTATGCCCTCCCCGATCGTGACCATTCGCGGTTGCTGATCTGGAAGAAGGGTGAAATTAAGGACGAAAGGTTTGATCACCTTCCGGATTATCTTCCTTCCGATTCGATGCTGGTTTTTAACAACACCCGTGTTATCAGGGCGCGTTTATTTTTCTATAAACATACGGGTGCCAGGATCGAAATCTTCTGTCTCGAGCCGTTAGATCCGGTTGAATACACCCAATCATTCTCAAAAACAGATCGTTGCATTTGGAAATGCATCGTCGGAAACCTGAAAAAATGGAAGGACGAAGTGCTGGTTCAGACACTCGAAATCAACGGGAAACAAGTATTCTTTAAAGCTGAAAAGATCAAAGAGTCGGACAGTAATGCTTACGAAATTAAGTTTAGCTGGGACAATCCGCTTCTTACTTTTGCCGAAATTCTTGAGTTTACTGGTAACATCCCGATCCCCCCCTATCTCCACCGCGAATCGGAGGAGATCGACCTGACAAGCTATCAAACCGTTTATTCGAAAATAAAAGGATCGGTTGCCGCCCCAACTGCAGGACTTCATTTTACAGAAGCCGTTTTTGAAGCACTAAAAAAGAAAAACATCAGTTGCGAAGAGGTAACCCTTCATGTGGGCGCCGGGACTTTTCAACCTGTAAAATCGGAAACCATCGGTGGACACGAAATGCATACCGAGCATTTTATCGTTTCGCGAGAATTGATTGATCAATTGGCATCATTCGAAGCGAAAATTATTGCGGTGGGTACAACCTCCGTTAGGACATTGGAAAGCCTTTATTTCATGGGATGTAAAGTGATTACAAATCCCAATATTGATATTGAACAGCTTCCTGTAAATCAATGGGATCCTTATGATCTTCCAAAGCTCAACTATTCGCGACATGAAGCATTTGAAGCTTTAT
Source organism: Mariniphaga sp. (assembly GCA_010906965.1). GTDB lineage: Bacteria > Bacteroidota > Bacteroidia > Bacteroidales > Prolixibacteraceae > JAAFHB01. Next base: position 4,236 of record JAAFHB010000005.1, read on the forward strand.
CAGCCTGGTTGCAAGAACGGAATCTCACTGAATTAAATAGTTCTACACAAATAATCATTCTTCCAGGATACACTTTTAGTGTTATCGGTGGAATGGTAACCAACTTTCATCAGCCACAAAGTACACTGCTACTATTAATTGCAGCATTTCTTGGTGATGAATGGAAACGGATATACGTCCATGCGCTCAGTGAAAATTACCGTTTTTTAAGCTATGGCGACTCGAACCTATATCTGAAATAAGAAAATGGTAACTGGTAATTAGCAACTGGCTTCAAGGTTGATTTTTTTATTTTTCACTTGTTACCCATAACTTTCCTTGCCAGGTATCTCTTTCAAGCAGTCGCTTTTCAACTTTAGCAACGAACTCATAGTTTTTCAAACCCCAGCGTGGTGCAATCACCATGGCGTCGGGGGCAGAACTCACAAAACGCTCAACAATAATTGCCGGATTCAGGTTTTCGAGGTAATCGACCACCAGATTTGCATACTCTTCAACACTAAAAGGGTGAAAACGTTCAGGGAATTGCGCATATTCGTGAGCCATCGCCGTGCCCGTATGAATCTGAAGCTGATGTAGTTTAATAATTTCAACCGGCAATGACGACATCACCTTCGCCTGTTCGATAAAATCATCGCTGTTTTCGCCGGGCAAGCCAAGAATCAGGTGTGCACAATTGTGAATCGAGCGACGCGAAGTCTCTTTTAGTGCACGCACCGATTCTTCCCAGGTATGTCCGCGGTTGATCCTTTCTAAAGTACGATCCTTTATCGTTTCAATCCCCATTTCAACCATCACATAACACTTTTGCGATAGCTCTTCCAGCAGATCGAGCACCTCGTCGCTGAGGCAATCGGGACGTGTTGCGATGACGAGGCCGATCACTCCAGGGTATTGCAATGCTTCATTATAAAGTTCACGAAGCACAGATATTGGGGCATAAGTATTTGTATATGACTGGAAGTAGGCTAAATACCGCATAGTTGTGTACTTCCTCGAGAAAAAGGCAATCCCCTCTTCAAGCTGAACTTTGAGAATATTATTCAAATCGCAATACGAAGGCTGAAAGGTTTTATTGTTGCAATAAGTACAGCCACCTATGCCCCGGGCTCCATCGCGATTCGGACAAGTAAAGCCAGCATTTACAGATATCTTCTGAACCCTGCCATCAAAAATCGATCTGAAATGAGTAGAGAAATCGTTGTATCTTTTATCGTGGCCCCACGTATATTGATTTGTTTCAGACATTGAATTGATTTTGAATCGCAAAAATAGTCTTATTTCCTTCGGTTCACTGTCCTTCCATACGGTTCATTTTTTTGTTGAAAAATGGTGGATTGAAAATATAAAACCAGGCATTGCTTTTTTCAGTATTTTCATATCTTTAGCAATTAAGAAATCGAAAAAGATGTTTACAAATAACGATATAGAACAAATCGGAAAAAGAGGCAGTTCGCTTCCCGAGATTGAAAAGCAGATTGTCCATTTCAAAAAGGGATTTCCTTATTTAAAGGTTCTAAGACCTGCCACTATCGGCGACGGGATCATCCGCATGGATGAAGAAAAGGTTTCGGAAGCCGTGAAACAGTATACAAAGAAGGTTCATTCAGGATTGAAATCTGTCAAGTTTGTTCCCGCTTCGGGTGCCGCAAGCAGGATGTTCCAATCGCTTTTTGCCTTTGCCGAAGCGGCCGATACGAACGAAAAGGCAGTTGTATTGCTTGGCGAAGCTAAGTTTAAAAATACAAGTCAGTTCTTCGAAAAGATCACCGATTTCGCCTTTTATGAAAAACTAAGTGCTGCTCTTGGTGGTATCAAAGCGCCAGATGGAAGTTTGAAATATTGCGAAATAATCGACTATGTATTATCGGATAAAGGACTAAACTACGGCTTTCTGCCAAAAGGATTGCTCGATTTTCACCTTTATGGCAGAGAACCCCGAACTCCGGTCGAGGAACATATGATCGAAGGTGCGTTATATGGAGCCGATAGTCAAGGAAATGTAATACTTCATTTTACTGTTTCCCCCGAGCATCTCAACTTTTTTATAAACAAAACGAACCAGGCTGCACAGCAATTTGAGCCAAAGTTCGGTGTTAAATATCATATCACATTTTCAGAACAAAAGCCTTCGACCGATACAATCGCCGTTGATACGGAGAATAATCCCTTCAGGCTTGCTGATGGCTCGCTGTTTTTCAGACCGGCAGGTCATGGCGCCCTGCTCGATAATCTGAATGAAATCAACGGAGACATTATCTTCGTCAAGAATATAGACAATGTAGTTCCCGACAGATTAAAAGAAGAAACAGTCAGGTACAAAATGGCGTTGGCACTTATTTTATCAGAATACCAGGAACAAATTTTTGAATATTTACGGTTACTCGAAAAACGGTCTGATTTTATCTCCGATCAGCAAATAGCAGAGATGGTTGAGTTTACCGAAAAAGTGCTTTGCATTGAGCCCGATGAAAATCAGTACTATACGCATAAATCGACATTGGTTCATTATCTACAGAGCAAACTGAACCGTCCGATCAGGGTTTGTGGAATGGTGAAAAATGAAGGAGAGCCCGGAGGCGGTCCTTTCTGGGCAAAAAATGCCGACGAAACGGTGTCGCTTCAAGTTGTAGAAAGTAGCCAAATCGACAGTAGTATTCCTGAACAAAAAGAAATTGCACATCATTCGACTCATTTTAATCCTGTAGATCTGGTTTGTGGAGTCCGCAATTTCAAGGGTGAAAAATTTGACCTGCTTGAATACCGCGATCCTGAAACAGGGTTTATATCATCAAAATCAAAAGACGGGAAAACGCTGAAAGCACAAGAGCTACCTGGCTTATGGAATGGAGCAATGGCCGACTGGATTACACTATTTGTTGAGGTTCCGGTCATTACCTTTAATCCGGTAAAAACAGTAAACGATCTTTTAAGGAGCGAACATCAGCCTTTATAGCTCGAATTGTTATCTTTGTAAAAATAATTAATTGTAGTCATATGGCAATGTGGGAAGGGGCAAGAGAAAATTCCGAAAGCAAGGAGTTTTCCGGAGTGGTGAAACGTTATAAGAAAATGCTGTCTGATGAGCAGATGGGATTCTTTGACGTGTCCGACTTCGAGTACATTGCCGATCACTACATCGATAAAAATCAATTAACTAATGCATTGCAAGCCTGCGAAATAGCCGTTTCGCAACATCCACATTCTATTGTCGTAATGATCAAGAAAGCACAAGTGCTACTCGGGCAACTTAAAACTGAAAAGGCACTTGATCTGCTTAAAATGCTTGCAGAACTTGAAAGCACAAATCCCGAAATACTGTTAATGCTCGGTAACTGTTACAGTCTTCAGGGCAATGAATCAAAAGCTTTCGATTACTATCGGAAAGCCGATAAATTCTCATTCGACGACCGGGATGAAATGCTCTACAATATTGGCGCAGGTTATGTCCAAAATGGCGACTATCCCAAAGCGATCGTTTTCCTTGAGAAAGCCTTTCATGAGAATCCTAAAAATGATAGCGTACTTTACGATCTTGCCTTTAGCTACGATAAGTTAGGTGATGACGAAAAGAGCATCTATTTTTACAACGAATATCTTGATATTGATCCGTTTGCTGAATCAGCATGGTACAATTTAGGAATCATTTATACCCGGCGTGAGGAATTCGACAAAGCCATTGAAGCCTATGATTTTGCTTTGGCAATCGATGAAAACTATTCGTCAGCACTCTTCAACAAAGCCAACACCCTTTCGACTGCAGAAAAGTACACCGAAGCGTTGAATTGCTATCTTGACTATGTGCGCTTTGACAAAAATTCTTCAGATGCTCATGTCTATATAGCCGAGTGTTATTTTCAACTCGAAGATTATTCACAAGCTTACAATTATTATAAACAGGCAATACAGCTCGATTCAAAAAATGCAGATGGCTGGTATGGTGCCGGAATTGTATTGATGGTCGAAGAGAACCTCGCTGAAAGTCTGGTGTTCTTTAAAAAGGCGATCAAACTTGATGATAGTTGCGCCGATTTCTGGAATGCTTTCGGAAAGGTAAATGCAGCGCTTGATCATTATGAAGAAGCGCAGATTGCCTTCAAAAAATCGGTTGAGATTGAGGATACAAACGCCGATTTCTGGATCGCTTATGCCGATTTCTATTATAACTACGACAAGATAGGTCTCGCAATTCAGACAATGTTTGAGGCAGAAAAAGCAGTTGCAGATAATGTTCAAATCCTTTATAAACTATCCGGATATCTTACCGAAAATGGGGATTCGCAACTTGCCAGGATTTATCTGAAGAATGCACTCACCATGAACTACTCGTTACATCCTGAGTTTTTACTCGACTTCCCAGGTTTGAAATCAAAACGTTGGATAAAAAAAATGATTGGCCAGTTTGCCATGAATGATAACCTTTGGTAGAACCCTATGAAACGCAAATTTGGATTGATTGGCTTTCCGCTTTCTCACTCCTTCTCAAGGAAATTTTTTACTGAAAAATTTCTCGTCGAGGGAATAGATGCTGAATACCTTAATTTTGAAATTGAAAATATCTCGCAGCTTTCGCATGTGATTGCCTCTCACCCCGATCTCGAAGGGCTCAATGTGACCATTCCCTACAAAGAACAGGTAGTTAAATTATTAAATGATATGGATGAATCATCAACCCAAATCCATGCTGTAAATACAATTCGGATACAACGATCAGGACATCATGTTTCATTACATGGTTATAACACGGATATAATTGGATTTCAGGAATCAATCCAACCTTTGATTCAGAAGCATCACCACAAAGCGCTCGTTCTGGGAACAGGAGGAGCTTCCAAGGCAGTGGTCAGGGCTTTGGGAAACCTTAAAATCGATACTATTATAGTCTCGCGTAATCCGGAAGAGAAAGGTGAGCTTTCGTACAACGATCTGGATGAAGATGTGATGGATAATTACAAAATAATCGTAAACACAACACCGATTGGAACTTACCCTAATACCGAAGGATGTCCTGCCATTCCCTTTGAATTGATTACTCCCAAACATTTATTGTTCGATCTGGTTTATAATCCCGAGGTCACCGAGTTTTTAAAGCAGGGAAAGAAACATGGAGCAATCATCAAAAACGGATTGGAAATGCTCCATCTGCAAGCACTTGCTTCGTGGGAAATATGGAATAGGGAATAGCGAAAGGCTGCAAATATATTTTATTTCCACTAATAGGAGGATGAAACGTAAATGACTGATTTAAGGATGCTATTTTAATTGATCATTTATCAAAGAACTAAGCATTAAGGATTAATAACCGCATAACTGATTATTCCCATTCTCTTGCCTTTTTAATCCCCTTGAAATCTCTTCCGGGTAACCAATATCAACTAAAAAAAGTCCTTTGGCTGGAACACTTGCCCCTGCAGCACAACGATCTTTTGCTTCAATAATCTTGCAAAAATCGGCTATAGTGAGCTTGCCAAAACCAACTTCCAGCAGTGTGCCAACAATCGCCCGAACCATATTGCGTAAAAAGCGGTCAGCCCTGACAGTGAAAACGTACCTGTTTCCCTCATCGATCCATTCTGCCACATCAACCTTGCAATTATTGGTTTTTACATCTGTACCAAGTTTACTGAAACTTGTAAAATCTTCATAATTAAATATTTTACTGGCAGCCTCATTCATCTTTGCCAAATCAGGAATTCGTGCCTCTTTGGCCGCATACTGCCTTAAAAAAGGATCTTTCGATTTGACAAGGTAATATTTATAGGTGCGACTGACGGCATCGAACCGGGCATGTGCGTCTGAATTAACTTTATAAACATTCTGGACCGCAATATCATAAGGCAATAATGAGTTCAGGTTGTGGATGAACTTTTCATTGTTCAGATTTAGATTTTCAGCATCAAAATGAGCTACATAAAACGATGCATGAACTCCTGCGTCCGTACGTCCGGCCCCTGTAACCGCAACTCCAGCACGTGCAACGACCGCCAACGCCTTTTCGACAGTTTCCTGTATGGTGATTCCATTGGGCTGTATTTGCCAGCCATGATAGCCAGTGCCGTCGTACGAAAGTTGTATAAAATATCGTTGCATTGATTTACTTATATTATTTGATAAACTACTGGGAAACGCAACTGGCACCTTGCAACTAGCATTAACGCCCGTTACAAATTGCCTGCTGCTAATGCCTTCCCTCTCCCGCTTTAATCCTGAGTCTGATATCCAGTGACGCGTCCGAGAAGAGAAATTCACGTGTTGCTTCAGGCAAAAAATCGAGTACTTCATCCAGCTTATCCATTTTGATTGCTTCACGAACCTTCGAAGCGCTGATATAATTGGGCGAATCATCTGCAAGCATTGTATTTGCCTTTCGCGTAATTTCAACGACTTCAACACCAAATGAAGGTAGAATCGTCTTCATTGCGAGGTTATAAGCCTCTGTTGTTTTGCAGAAATTCTCCGTTCCCACATATCGCTTTTTAATCATGAGCACCGGAACAACATAGTTGGCAAACGTTTTAACATCAAGCTCGGCCTGTTTTTGGAGTACGTCACTTACCATTTCATTCTTCAAAAAATAGGCAGGGAAAATAGTTCCTGAAACAATGTACATTCCGCCACGAACCATTACCACGTTTTTGAGATGCTGGATCCCTTTTCGGATCAGTTCCCATCGTACCGAAAATGGAAACGCCGAAAGATCTTCCTCAACAACAAACAGGTAAACGACTTCATTTTCGGAAGCGGCCTTTTCAATCAGAAATTTATGCCCGTTTGTAAAAGGATTGCAATTGACAACAATCGCTGCCACAGAAGCAGTCTTAGCGGGAACAATGACCGTTTTCAGGTAATCCTGGTAGGTAAATATCGATTCAAATCCGAACTCAAGCACGGCATAAAGAGGTTCAGCAGTTGCGATTAAAGTGTAACCAAGGCCGCAAAACCGGACCGAATTCTCAGGACGTGTAAAGACAAAAGTATGTTTGTAAATTTTCAAGAGCTTCTCTGTCATATAGGTGACGATCAAGGCAAAAGCGGTGGTGTCACGAAATTTAGGGGCAACGGCCACATATTTCAGGATGCGTCCCTGATGCGAACCTGTCCCAACAATTTCACCTTTCAGATTATACACAATCATTGTGCATTCGACCTCTGACGGATCGAATTCAAAACCCAGGCTGAAAAGGAAATCTTTCACTAACTTAACATCGAAAGGATTGTCGAGATCAAGGGTCTCCTGCCGGAAATCGGTATCTTCAAAGGTCATTACGTGCTAATTAATTTGTAAATCCCAACTGTCCATTTGCTTTTATAACAGACCACACAAAAATAGTCACTGCGAGCAAATCTGCTGAACCGCCAGGTGAGATATTCTCACTTTTGCAAAAATCAATCACTGCAGAATAATTCTGATCATTAAAATCTGCCAATGCATTTTTGCAAAGGTGCTTAAAAACACCTGATACTTCAGCATTACTTCGGTAAAGGATATTTGTATCGTTATTGTTCGCGGCAATGGCAAAAAAAGTCTGAAGCAAAACTTCATCATTGAGCTTTGCGACTCCGGCCAGGCGCGGCAATCCAAAGTCAAAGACCGTAGCGAATCCGCTTTCAGCCTCGGCACGTGCTCCTCCAAATCCATGTTGATCAAAGATATCCTCGCCATGACTTTTTACCATTTTTAAGCTATCGGTCATTTCCTTTGAAACAAGATCCTTACAAATATCCTGAATGATTCCACGGAATTCTTCAATTGAAAATTGATCGGTTTGACTGAAAAGCCTGCCACAAGCAAACAACGAAAGCCCCATCAAAAAGACGATTCCTTTTTGGGTATTTACGTTTTGTGTGGCTTCATACATTGCTGATTCCATACGTAATCCGATGTTCCGGATAAGCGGCAATGCTTTGGTTAAGTCATTATCGTTAAAAGAAAAACCTTCATGTACCAATTCGGCAAACCACGGGGAAATAGCCGCAGTAGAATCAATAAAGGTCTGGTAATTCATATCAGAATGACTCCCGTTACTGAATTTATCAACAAGACCTGGCTTGGGGGTAAGCGAAAGCTCTGAAAGAATTGCCTGTTGGGCGAACGATGAAAGCTTTTTAATCATCGCTGCTTCGTGTTGCTGACGGCAATAATAATCCATCTTTAGAAACATAAACGACCTCAACTCTTCGGGTTCATGTGCCTTTTCACGCCGACATTCAATGGCAGGTCTTTCGAGACAGAAAAAGCACAACTTCGATTTTCCGGATGAGAAGCTGACTCCATCCTGGTCATTCAGATCGGCATCAATAAAACGCCCAAGCGGATGGTTTTGCTCGAAATCCTCACAGACAACCTTCATCTCCTTCAAAGTAAACCTCCCCGGATAACATGGAACGAGGTAAAAATCGCCGGCGACATCAACTATTTCGATTGAATCTGTCTCAATTAAATTAACCTGATTTGCTTTTAGTGCGTATTTAAATTCCTGCAGGCAGTACCCGAAGAATGCTTTTACAGTGGCATTACTTTTGGGAAACCCAGGAACATTCAGGCTTAAGCTAAGGCTGGGCAAACCCTTCAATGCGATCTGCCGTTTCAAAGAAGCCCTTTGATCACGGGCTTCCAGTATTGATTGAAGTGGTTCGATGTTTGTCCTTATTAATTAAATAATATCATTCTGTCTGTTGGTTATAGAGACGCGTCTCATCGCGTTTCTACAACCTTGCATTATTTCTCCTTCAACTGATGAATCACATCGATAATGGTGCCATCGCGGTACTCAACGACACCAACAATCTTATCGGTATACTCAAGCGGACCGGGAATTCCAGTTATCGTATCAACTTCAATTTCGAGATCACGAATATCCTTCAGATTAAGACCTGCCCTGCGCAGATTTTCTTCGAGTTCTTTAAACAACGGATTCACACAGATTCCACGTTCAGTAACAAGCACATGAACTGTCTCGCCTGGTGTGACAATGGTATGTACGCGTTTCTTGATGATAGGAATACGACCACGGAATGAAGGACACACAACAACGGTCAGTTTTGCGCCTGATGCCGTATCAGAATGTCCGCCCGATGCACCACGGACATAACCTTCGGAGCCTGTGATTACGTTCACATTGAAATCTATATCAATCTCAAGGGCTCCAAGTACCACAACATCTATTTTATTTGTGATGCAACCGCAGTTGAATGGATTGGCATACAGTGCTGCCGGGATCTCGATATGATGCCGGTTATTCAGCAATGAATTACTCACTACTGCGTCAAAAGACTGCACATCGAAAATTGTTTCGAAAAGCCCTTCATTCAGCATATCGACACAATAGGAGGTGATACCACCCAGCATAAAGCTACCTTTCAGTCCTTTGGTTTTCATCTTTTCGCGGATGAATTTAGCAACTGCCAATGATGCGCCACCTGCTCCAACCTGAAAAGCAAAGCCGGGAACGAAAAATCCGGAATGTTCGATCACATCAGCTGCCAGCTTGGCAATCCGAAGATCCATGGGAGATTTAGTGATGCGCGTTGTTCCTGTTGCAATCTTCGATGCGTCGCCAATCGAATCGACCACGACTACATAATCGATAAAGTTTTGCGAGATTGAGAGCGGAATACACGGATAGTTAACGAGGTTGTCGGTTACAACAATCACCTGTTTCGCATATCGTGCATCGATAACCGCGTAACCAATCGAACCAAAGGCCGATTTGCCCGTCGAACCGGTTGCGTTTCCTTCGCAGTCGGCTGCCGATGCAGGTATTACAGCCAAATCGATCTGAATCTTGCCCGTATGAATACTGCGGACACGTCCTCCGTGGGAGTGAATCACAACCGGTGTATCGAGAACCCCCAACGCGATGGCACGTCCTAATTGACTACGAATGCCTGATGAAAATATCTTTGTAACTGTTCCGTCCTTCAACATCGGAAGAATCGGATCGTGACATTCATTCAAAGATGAAGAGGCAAGGGTAATATTGCGGATTCCCATGTTATGAAGAATCGTCAGCGTCTGTACGAGCAAGATATCACCATTTCTTAAATGATGGTGAAACGAGACTGTCATCCCGTTGTGGGGACTGCTTCGTATGATCGCCTCTTCGAGTGTTTTACAAACTTTACTTTGGTGAGGCAGATACGCCTTGTTCGGAGCAGGAATGGTAGGCTCGTCCATCCATCCTTTGCGCAGCTTTGTGAGCGCGCCCTGAAAAGGTTCCAATTTCCCGATTCCCTCGATATATTCAGGAATTTCCCTCCCTAAACTGTTTCGCATTGCCGAATTTTTAAATATTATGAATTCGAATATGAATTATCGCACTGTTACGTTAGCCAGTCGCAAAATATATTCTGCGCGCGAGACGACCGGAGCATCAATCATTTTTCCGTCGATGGCGAAAACGCCGATACCCGCTGCACTATTGGTTCTGAACTCTTTCACAATGCGGTAGGCTTTCCTGATCTCGTCTTCTGTGGGTGTAAATACTTCATGAATGATATCGATCTGCCGCGGATTAATCACAGCTTTACCCGTAAATCCGATCTTTTTGGCGTATTCAGTCTCCCGGCGTAAACCTTCTTCATCGTTCACATCAGGGAATACAGTATCGATCACATCAATATGACTTGCCTTCGCTGCCATCACGATCCGCTTACGTGCAAAATCGATTCCTGCACCATCAGGCGTGTAAATAATATTCATATCTGCCGTAAGATCCTGCCCACCGATGGTTATTGCATCGACGCGGCTGAACATGCTGGCAATATTGAATACATTCTGAACCCCCATCGCCGTCTCAATCATTGCGTGAAGGGTCATTTTATTGTGAGGAAGTCCATGACGGTCTTCTATCTTCTCAATGATCTTTAAGAGTTCAGCCACTTCTTCCGGAGATTCCGTTTTGGGATAACGGATTGCCGAAGGTTGCAACGGAACAATCTCTTCGAGATCGGCCATACCGAAAGGAGTACTTAAGTGATTGATCCTTACACAAACTTCGGTATCATAGAAATCGATTACTTTCATCATGTTCCGAACCAGTGTGCGGGCCGCATCCTTTTGGTTCAGTGCAACAGCATCTTCGAGATCAAGCAGAATACTGTCGGCTCCGTAAATACCACCCTGCTGTATCATTGCCGGATTATTCCCAGGAATATACAGCATTGTTCTCCGTTTCTTGAAATTTCTTATCATATCTGTTCCGGTTATTTCAAAGTACCCTCTTGCTGATCAAGTGATCGTTTAATTGCAGTTTCAAGACGGGCTTTAATCGTTGGTTCCAATGCCCCTTTATCTTTTGCAATTAAATGGATATCGGTCATATCATATTTATTAAGGATATCTTCAACAATACGTTTGAAACTGGCACCAAACTGTTGCATTACGGTGGAAGTGATTTCCAGCTTCCGGCCCGAATTGTCAGGAAGTGGTTCGATCAGAAAGATCACATCACTCGATTCGAAAGTGCCCGACTGGGCAGCTATTTTTGGCTTCATACACTGAAATTATTACTGCTTAAAACTTCACGTTGCATCCTCAACTCCAGTGAAATAATCCATCCCACGATGTGAAGGTTACAATGTTGTTACAAAAGTAGGACTTTAATCTAACGGAATGATGATATTTTGCAGATTATTCAGGAAGTCCGGCAGTGGACTCCCGCCACTGTTCCCGAAACCCTCCTGCCGTCAGCGGGAAACTTTCGGGAGTTCCCGACAACGTCCTGCCTTCAGCGAGAAGCTTTCGGGAGTTCCCGACAACGTCCTGCCGTCAGCTGGAAGCTTTCGGGAGTTCCCGACGACGTCCTGCCGTCAGCGAGAAGCTTTCGGGAACTTTAAATACGTTGCTTACATTAAAAAGCGAACCACGTCATACCTACTTAAACAGATTCTTATTCGGAACAGCGCTCATTGTAAATTCGAGAACACCACCATCGATGATCTCCTGGTGCGTGATAAATGAGCGATCCAGCATCTTTCCATTCAATTTTACCTCCTGAATGTATTTATTTGCAACTGTAGCAAGCGGTGCTTTCATTGTGAAATATTTGCCGGGTGCCACTTCAACTTTAGCTTCCTGAACCAGCGGCGATCCAAATTGGTATTTCATTTCCGAAGGATTAACAGGATAGAATCCCATCGCGCTGAAGATGTACCATGCCGACATTTGTCCGCAATCTTCGTTTCCGCTTATACCATCGGGTTTATTGGTGTACATAGTTGTCTGAATCTCACGGTTCAGCTCCTGTGTTCTCCAGGCACGACCAGCATAATTAAAAAGGAAAGTTGTATGATGACCCGGTTCGTTACCGTGAGCATATGCCCCGATCAATCCCGAAATATCACTCGACGCTTCTTTCCCGGTCACGCCTTCTTTAACATTAAACAACTGGTCGAGTTTATCGGCAAAAGGTTCTTTACCTCCGAGCAACTCAATCAGTCCGGGTACATTTTGCGGAACCAGCCACAAATACTGCCACGCATTTCCTTCGGTATAATCGCTTCCTTCGTGTTTCGAGAAGGCAGGATCGAATGGAGTTGTCCATTGGCCGTTGCTCAGTTTTCCGCGCATAAATCCGGTTTCCTTGTCAAAATAAGCTTTGAAACTTTCGGCTCGTTTACCAAAATAGGCAGCATCTTCTGTTTTGCCCAACTTCTGAGCCACCGCAGCTACACACCAGTCGTCGATAGCCACTTCGAGTGATTTGGCAACCGATTGCTGAATCTTATCGGCAGGCATATAGCCCAGTTTATCGTAAAGACCCATCCCGTCGCGATCGTTCATCGACGTTTTTTTCATCGCTTCGAAAGCAAGTTCCTTGTCGAAATCGCCGATTCCTTTAAGAATTGCTTCCGCAATTACAGAAATCGAATGGTTACCAACCATGCAGAAAGTCTCGTTTCCTTCGAGTTCCCAAACGGGCAATAAGCCGGTTTGTTTGTAATGATCGAGCATCGATTTCACCATATCGTTCACCTTTGGCTGCTGTGTAAGCGTAAATAATGGGTGAAGTGCACGGTAAGTATCCCACAACGAGAATACGGTATATCGGTTATAACCAACTGCTTTCTGAACATCGCCTTTCACACCTTTAAACTCGCCGTTAAGGTCGGAGAACAAAGCAGGTGCCACCATTGTGTGATATAATGAGGTATAAAAAATCGTCTTTTGCACAGAATCGCTCGATTGAATCTTTATTTTCGAGAGTTCTTTCTCCCATGCATCCGATGCTGCTTTTTGCGTCGCATCGAAATCCCATCCCGGCAAAGAAGCGTCGAGGTTGGCAATTGCATTTTCGATACTTACCGACGAAACGCCTACTTTCGACATGATCTGCTTATCATTGAAATTCAAACTGGCCACAGTTCTCCCTTCACCACCCACATTTGTAATAGCAGATTTGGCAATCGGCTTCGAAAATCTTACGGCAAAAAAGACATGCTGATCGGCTGCCCAACCGTTTGAAAGACGTGATCCGGTGACCAATAAACTGTCAACAACATTTAAAGAAGTCTTATAAGGCTTGTCCCAGTTGATGGCAAAACCAAGGTTAATCAGCAGATTATTTTCACCACCTTCAGGGAATGAATAGCGATGCAAACCAGCCCTTTCAGTCACTGTAAATTCAGCTTTGACACCATTACTCTTCAATGTCATGGCATAATAGCCTGGTTTTGCAATTTCCTGGCTGTGACTGTATTTCCCGGCATAGCGTGTTACGAAATCAGCGTTCTTTTCACCTTCCTTAAAAGTAACTTCGGAAGTTACCGGAAGGAAGGAGATGTCAGCAAGATCGCCGATTCCTGTTCCGCTCAGGTGAAGATGACTAAACCCGGCAACTATGCTGTCGGAATAGTGATAGCCCGAACACCAGTCCCAGCCCTGTGTTCCGTTATCGGGGCTCAGTTGAATCTGTCCGAAAGGATAGGCAGCTCCCGGATAGGTATGGCCATGAAAGGCAGTTCCAATGAACGGGTCGACGAAATCGGTCAGCCGGGTTTCCTTCACTTGTTGTGGAGCAGGTTGGCTGCACGCTGCCAGGAGCATGATCGCTCCTGAGAAAATTGAAATTGTTTTTATCATTTGATCGGTTTTTTTCGATTGGAGGCAAATGTACAGAAAAGACGCTTTTAAAACCGAAATAGCTAAAAAAGCTTATTCGGTTTATCTCATAGACGATTTAAACTTAACCGTTTTTCCTGTTTTTGCCGATTCCCTTGCCGCTGACAGAATCTTAACAACCATCACATTGTTTTCCAATGAATAGAGATCATATTTGGTCATTTTAATTTTCCCGTTAACGACATCTGCAAAATAGCTGAAAGGATCTTCATAGACCGCAATATCCTTAGCGATAACGCTGGTGGCCTGTTCATCCTTCATTTTGCCATTTCTTAAACGCATGTCCTTATTATTAACTGCAACAATGTAGCCTGCATCGCCGTAAATTTCCATGTCTTTCCTGCTAAAGGGCCAGTTCCACGATGCCTGAATAATGCATTGCGACTTGGCGTAAGTAACTATAATAGTCGCTTCGTCCTCCACTTTCGGATAAACTGCAGGTTTAAAATGCTGCGTAACGGCCGTTACAGAAACAGGCTCCTCCCCTTTTTGCAGATAGGTCATCAGATTTGCGCCATAACATCCAAAGTCAATTAATGCACCGCCTCCATTCTGAACCGGATCTGTGAGCCAATCCAGAAAATACTTATCGCAGCCAATTTCCTTTGGTCCCTGGTGCCCGTCATGAATAACAACCTTCTTAATATTTCCAACAAAGTTGCTGTCATTAACCAGCTGATATGATTTTGCAGTTGTCGGATACCACGAAGTCTCGTAATCGGTAAGCAGATGAATATTGTATTTTTCTGCCAGTTCAACCATCCGTTTGGCATGCTCAACATTTGTAGCCAGCGGTTTCTCAACCATCACATGGATTCCCCGTGGTGCACAGGCTTCAACGACAGCCATATGCTCGTAAATAGAACCGAAAGCCACCACAGCATCTGGTTTTACGCTGTCTAACATCTTTGCCAGGTTGTTATAAATCAGCTTTGGATCAAATCCAAACCGCTTCGCACGGGTCTGTGCTAATTCATTGTTCGTTTCGAAAACACCAACTAATTGAAAATCTCCTTTATCCTTTCGTCCCAATATAAACGAAGTGTGTCCGTGTGTCATTCCGGCAATTGCCAGACGAATTGGTTTTTTAGCAGGAGTTTGAGCCTTCAAATTTGGTAGTGTACTTAAAAGAATAATGGCCATCAGGATGAATGCTTTCATGTTTTTCTTAATTAAATAGGGAATAATTAACCGAAAGTTAAACTTCAAAGTAACTGAATATTGGAGTCAATCCATTCAGTTCAGGTGATTTTTCTTTTCGTTTTTGGAAACAAATAGTTATCAAGCAAAAAGCACCTATTATGCGAATGCGAATATTCCCAAAAAGAGGCTCATAATTACTCATAAACCTCTTTTTCTGCTGTAGCGAGAGAGGGGCATGATCCCTCGACCTCGCGATTATGAATCGCGCGCTCTAACCAACTGAGCTACCTCGCCATCATTTCAATTACTCAGATTCCGACAATTCAGGTCAACCCGAAATTTCCGTTCTTTGAGGCTGCAAAGATAATATGTTTCTGGTTTAAGGCAACCCCTATGTTTATTTTTTTGATTTTTGTTTCCGCTCAACGGGTAATGTTTTGCAAATCCTAAATAAATAGCTATTTTGCAACTGTTTATAAAAAAACCATCATTTCACTGAATAAAGTTGCGTTACTTATGAAAGAGATCAGATTAGAGTTTTTCCTCAAAACTTCACCTGCTGTTTTGTTCAGCCGGATCAGTACACCCTCCGGACTTGCAGAATGGTTTGCAGATAATGTAATAGAGTCAGGGAAAATCTTAACGTTTATCTGGGGAAACTCCGAACAGAAAGCTTTAATTCTGACAATGATTCCTTTTGAATCCATTACGTTCCGATGGTTGGATATGGAGCCTGGTTATGAATTTGGATTTAATATCTTGAAAGATGAAATCACCGGCGATGTTGCGTTGATCGTAACCGACAATATCGACGATGACGATGTTGAAGATACCCGGAATCTTTGGAATTCACAGGTATCAAAATTGAAACAAATGATCGGCTCGTAGATTAAATACCCCAAATTCCAAAAAAGGTTTAACTTTGCGTTCGTTTCAGAAAACCATTGCATGAAGCGTCTACATCTGTATATTATTAAGAGTTTTATCGGTCCGTTTTTTGTAACACTTGTCATCTCCCTATTTGTGCTGTTAATGCAGTTCTTGTGGGTCTACCTTGATGAGCTGGTCGGTAAAGGATTGGAAATTAGTGTCATATTAGAGTTCATTGTTTACACGATGGCCATGTTGATGACTAATGCACTGCCATTGGCAATGCTTTTGGCTTCGATAATGACTTTTGGCGATCTTGGTGAAAACAACGAATTGCTGGCAATGAAAGCAGCCGGCATATCGCTTTACAGGATCATGAAACCCGTAATTGTTCTTAGTATATTCCTAAGTATCGGGTCATTCTACTTCTACAACAATGTGATCCCCATATCCTACAAAAAGCTGATTGCCCTGATGTCGAGTATCCGGCAATTACGCCCTGAAATCATTGTAAAGGAGGGCGTATTTTCAAACGATATCGATAACTATTCCATAAAAGTAGGCAAGAAATCTGATAACGGGAATATGTTATACGACATCATGATTTACGATCATACTGAAGATAAAGGAAATACAACCGTTACTATTGCGGATTCAGGAACGATGAAAATCACGAAGGACAAGAAATACATGATTTTGAATCTGTTTACCGGACGGACTTATTCCGAAATGCAACCCCGCGATCGTCAGAAAATGACATTCCCATCCAGAACAGACGAATTCAAAGAACAATCTATTTTTACCGTTTTGCAAGGGATGGAACTCGAACGTAAAGATGAAAGTGTTTTTCGAAATCAAAACAGGGCACTTAACAATTCACAGATTATCTATTTTGTTGATTCCCTTGGGAGAGAACTTGAAAGACAAAGAATAGCTAATGCATTAATGCTTAGTTATATATCACCATTAAATACCGGTATATTTAAACTCACCCGAAAGGATACACTTAAATTGCCAGAAATTAAACTTGTTCGGTATTCTGATGTGGATTCGATTATGACAAAATCAACAGCCCAGGAAAGAACAAATATCATTAACGCGGCACTGAATTCCGCCCGGAACAATGCACGGGCTATACAGCAGTCGGATGAGATGATTGTAACCAGTGTTCGCAGCCTGAACCGCTTCGGAATAGAGTGGCACAAAAAATATACATTTGCAGTGGCATGTCTTGTATTTTTGTTTATTGGCGCCCCTTTAGGTGCCCTTATCAGAAAAGGAGGACTTGGAATGCCTTTGGTAATTTCGGTTTTGCTATTTATTTTTTACTGGATCATTACCACTACAGGTGAAAAATTCTCACGCGAAAGTGTTGCATCACTTTGGCAGGGTGTTTGGTTCTCTACATTTATTTTCCTTCCTGCCGGAATTTTTCTTACTTACAAAGCAGCAAACGACTCGGTAGTATTCAATGTAGGTGCCTGGGTAGATTTCTTTAAGAAAATTTTCAAATCGAAAAAAGAAAAAGAAAAGGAAAATCAAGATAAACTGTTACAATAATATAAGAATGAACGATATTAAAATGAATACCATTGACGAAGCTGTTGAAGATCTGCGCAATGGAAAATTAATAATTGTAGTTGACGACGAAGACCGTGAAAATGAGGGTGATTTTATTGGAGCGGCCGAAAAAATGACTCCAGAGATGGTCAACTTCATGGTAACTGAAGGACGTGGATTGATCTGTGTTCCACTTACCGAAGAGCGCTGCGAAGAACTCGACCTTGGTATGATGGTAGGCACCAACACCTCCCTTCATGAGACCCCTTTTACAGTCTCTGTTGATGCAGTAGGCGAAGGTGTTTCGACAGGTATTTCAGCGCATGATCGGGCTGTTACGATTCAAAGACTTGCCAATCCTGCCACACAACCAAATGAACTTGGCCGGCCAGGACATATTTTCCCATTGCGAGCCCGAAGCAGAGGCGTTCTGCGCAGAGCAGGACATACCGAAGCAGCAGTTGACCTTGCCCGTTTGGCAGGACTTGAACCGGCTGGCGTTCTGGTTGAGATTATGAATCAGGACGGCTCAATGGCAAGGCTTCCCGAATTGTTCCAAATAGCACAGAAATTTGGATTAAAACTTGTTTCAATTGCGGATCTGATAGCCTACAAATTAAATAAGGAGAGTCTGATCGAAAGAGGCGAAGAAGTACAGTTGCCAACAGCACATGGAAGTTTCCGTTTAATTCCATTTCTTCAGAAATCGAACGGAGTGGAACATATTGCGCTGATCAAAGGCGAATGGGAACCCGAAGAAACAGTGCTAGTGAGAGTTCACTCTTCGTGTGCAACCGGCGACATCTTCGGATCATTGCGTTGCGAGTGTGGCGATCAGCTCCACAAAGCGATGGATCTGATCGAAAAAGAAGGCAAAGGAGTCATTGTATATATTCAACAGGAAGGAAGAGGTATTGGCCTGATGAACAAGATAAAAGCCTACAAACTTCAGGAACAGGGCATCGACACAGTTGATGCGAATATCCATCTTGGCTTCGACCCCGACGAGCGTGACTATGGTGTGGGAGCGCAAATTCTATGCAGTCTTGGCATTCGAAAAATGCGACTTTTAACCAATAACCCGGTGAAACGAGTTGGATTGGAGGGCTATGGCTTGAAAGTAGTAGAGTCAATCCCGATTGTGATCAAATCGAATCCCTTCAACGAGGTTTACATGAGGACAAAGCGCGACAGGATGGGTCACTCGTTATAAACATTTATTTCATTGTCGAATTCAAATAAATAAAAAATATCTGATAATCGATAAGATATAGCCGGTTGTTCAAAGCCGGCTTCATCTTTTAGCGCTGAATTTTAATTAGTAATTTATAGAAACGGTCATTGATAAACTGTTAAAACCTTTCTCAAATTGATTTGTTATTGATTCAGTTTAGTTTAGTTTGCCGGGGCACGCTGTCAGGTTACAATTATCCAGAAGAATAAAATCGATTTTAAAATTTGATTATGTATGATAATATAGAGTATAATAGTGAGTTAAAGGAAGGCGTTGATTTCCACACAACGAAAGATGGTTACAGAATCATGACAGCAAGCTTTCTGAAAAACAGGGGATATTGTTGTGGAAATGGTTGTAAAAACTGCCCTTACTTTCCAAAGGCGAACAAAGGAAACACAAACCTGCGCTAAATATCTTAAGTAAAGTGACTAAACTTTAAAGAAATAAATCCTCAACCGATGACTGGAAAAGATCTGCGCATTGTCTTTATGGGTACTCCTGAATTTGCAGTGGCAAGTTTAAAAGCACTGATTGAAAATGGTTATAACGTTGTTGGCGTTGTAACAGCTCCAGACCGTCCGTCGGGTCGCGGGCAGAAATTGCACCAGTCGGATGTCAAAAAGTATGCAGTAAGTTGTGGATTAACTGTGCTTCAGCCCGAAAAATTGAAAGATGAAAACTTTCTGAATGAGTTAAAATCGCTGAATCACGATATTCAAATAATCGTGGCATTCCGTATGCTTCCTGAAGTAGTTTGGAAAATGCCACCCATGGGAACGTTTAATTTGCATGGCTCGCTGCTGCCCAATTATCGTGGAGCTGCCCCTCTCAACTGGGCTATTATCAATGGCGATCACGAAACCGGCGTAACCACGTTTCTTTTAAAACAGGAGATTGATACCGGAAATATTTTATTCCAGGAAAAAGTTCAGATCGGACCGGATGAAACAATAGGTGAACTTCATGACGCATTAATGGAAATTGGAGCTAATCTTGTCATTAAAACTATTAAAGCTTTAGCTGAAGGCAATGTCTCCCCTCTTTCCCAGGAAATTATGGCCTTTGATCTGGGAAGATTACATGCACCTAAAATTTACAAGGAAAATTGTATGATCGACTGGGACAAACCAGGAACCAGCATCAATAATCTGATCAGGGGCTTAAGTCCCTATCCTGCTGCATGGACCAATTTTCAGAATCCAGAATCCGAGACTGGTGTAAAAATCTTTAAAGCAACTTTTGAACAGACCAGTCACCAGTACAAACCCGGAGAGATACAAAGTGACAATAAAAAATACCTCAAGATTGCATGTGCAAATGGGTTTCTTCATATCCTTGATTTGCAACTTGCCGGAAAAAAACGAATGGGAATAGAAGAGTTCCTTCGTGGGTTCCAACATATAATCAATTACAAGGCAATTTGATAATGGACTACTGTCGCTGTAGTTTTTCCTTATAACGCTAATAATCAGTATTATTTCAATTATCCCTTGTAGATGCGCCTTTCTCTATTTGCGCATCATTTTCCTCAACGAAATTTGCTGACCCGTTTTAGCAACATCACCCTGACTCATTCGGTTTTTACGGTAAAGCGCATTTAGCCGTACGCCATACCATTGCGCTACAGACCACAACGATTCTCCCTGTTTCATAATATGAAAATCGTTTCCACGTGGGGCACTTCCCCGTTTGCCCTGAATATATACGAATGAACCAGCCTCAAGCCTGGCTCCCGGCTCCACATCGTTGTATTTGTAGATCTCCCATTCTTTCATCGAAAACTCAGCCGCAATCTGTTCGTAAGTATCTCCCTCTTTGGCAACGAATGCTTTTACATTGTTCCGCCTTTCCACATTCCTGTTCGCATACGGATTAATTGAGAAGTCATCAATTCCAATGCCTACCTTGTGCCTGCCTGGCGATTTTTTTACAGCGCTCATTCTTTCAGGACGCACATAACTCTTTGAACTATTATAATATTCATCTAACTTATGAAGCTGAAATTCCTCAATAATTTTGATGAGACGTTCGGGATATTGAGGGTCTGTCGCATATCCTGCTTTCTTCAATCCATAAGCCCACTTCCTGTAATCCTTTATATTATAATCAAATAGAAACTGATAGCGCATTCCTCCAGTTAAAAACTTGGAATGATCTCTGAAAGACTCGATCGCAGTACCATATTTTCGGAAACACTCATTGCGCGTTTCATCATCCTTTCGTATCGAAGGCCCCGACCATGAACTATTGCATTTAATTCCAAAGTGGTTATTGCCTTCACGGGAAAGAACAGAGTTGCCATCGCCCGATTCAAGACAAGCTTGTGCCATAGTGATACTAGCGGGAACGTGGAATTCATTCATCTCCTGTATTGCTAATTTTGCAAAAATGTCGATGTAATCCTGACGCGAATTCCGCCTTGAATCCTGACTAAATGTTAAAACAGCAAAACATATATTCAAAACGAATAGAAGGAATATTTTTGATCTGTAACGATGCATAAGCAAGTAATAAAATTCAATTCAGCCTCAAAATTAAAAAAATAGTGCTGAATGACATCAAAAAATAAACAATTGAAATATATTGTACATTTGAAGCCAGTTAAACAACAGTTCATGAAAGAGATAACCCTTCAGATAAAATTCACAGAATACGAGGCTTTAACTCAATTGTCAGAAAAAGATAATAATCTGATAATGAAAGCGAGAGAAGCCGCCAAGAATGCATACGCCCCCTACTCCGGCTTTCGTGTCGGAGCGGCTGTTTTACTCGGAAATGGCATCATTGTCACAGGAAACAATCAGGAAAATGCGGCTTATCCGTCAGGACTTTGCGCCGAAAGGACAGCGTTGTTCTATGCATCTGCCCAATATCCCAAAGTCTCGGTTGTTGCAATCGCCATTAGCACGATCAACCGTACCGCCACACCATCCGACATTGCAAAACCATGTGGCGCCTGCAGGCAGGTAATGGCCGAATATGAGGATTTAGCCGGCAAGCCCGTTCAAATAATACTCGACAGTACCGACAGAATATTAATTCTCAACGGCATAGACAATCTACTCCCGCTTAGATTCAAAAAAGAAGATGTGAAATAGTATCTGAACTATTTCACATCTAACTAATCGTTTCCGTCACAGGATCATAACAGACTATTCAACCTTAATTTCAGCTTGATTCCCAATCCATTGTCCCTGATCAGTAAATCCGGCAACTCCGAGGACAAAAGTCGATTTAATACCACCCGCTTTAAACGGAATAACTGCTTCCCCGTTTTCGTCGGTGAAAAGAACCGGTATCCATTGCAGCGTAGTTTTCAAATCATACTTTTCGTTTCCTATAAATTCCGGTTTAAATTGTTTTTGTAAACCCGCCTTTTCGCTGTCAGCCGTCTCCGCTGCTCCAGCGTTCTCTTTACCTGTTTCACCACGTTTTGTTGTGATAACGATAACGCCAACTGAATTCAATGATGTATACCTTGACATATCAACCGGATTCGTGAAGATCTCAATATTTTCGACATCATGTGTATTTATCGATGAGAGGATTGATATATCACTCCCCATCTTTTGACTGTCAATAACAATCAGCGCTCCATCCTGATAATTTAATGAATTAGCGCCTCGGAAAACGATTTTACCACCCATCAGTTCGTAGGGTCTTATCGTTTTTAGAATATCCAACAGACTGGTTGAGGTCGTAAGATACTTTTTCCAATATGGTTCGCGCGGTTTTTTGTCCCCTACCTTTACTTTGGATACAGGAATCGCTTTAAAAAAATCGGGATTCTCCCTGAAATAATTCGACGCATACAATTTCTCAAGTATCTGCCAGTCATTTACAGAAACATTATTCAGACTGTTAGAAAGTTCATCCTTGAAGCTTTTATTTAATATTACATGATAATTGCCTCTGCCCGATGCATCAGTAGCCGAAGCCGACAGGTTTTTCTTCTCTATGGAAACAGGTAAATTAATTACAAACTCACCGTGCTGGTCGCTGCGTGCATTAAATTGCTGAAGAGATGAACTGTTAAGACTTACAAGTGCATTGGGCACCGGCAAATCTTTCGTATCGACAACCGTACCCGAAACCCGCATTGCGCTCATCCGTATACTCTGATTTTTAGCTGGATCAATAGCTGCTAACTGGCTCCAATCAAACCCTTTAAAGCTGTTTTTTGCCAAAGTGTAGTCCATTAAAACACGGTTCACTTTATCCAGGGGATCATTAAAAAGCAAGGGTTTCTCAAGTCCATAGTTCAACGAAGTAATACCTGAAACGGCGGACGGAAAAGCAAATTGATCTGCCAGACTGATAGCAAGTTCAGCTTTCACAGGCTTTCCATCCGATCCGGTAACTTTCACACTTATCTGCCCCTCCTCACCTTTTTTATAGCTTTCTTTATTTGGTGTTAAGGTGACATTTAGAAGTTGGCTTTCCCCTGTATAGACCAACCTTTGGCCCACCAAAGCACCCGTTTCGTTGAATACAGCGATACCGGCAATCTCAGAACTGAAATTTTCGAGAGGAATATTGAGTACACCTGCTTGCTCAAGTTCAAAATCACTCGCCCAAATCATCTCGCCATTGCCAACCGCAACAATCACAAACTTTGCCAGTTCCGATTTTGGTGCTCTGCCAAGTAAAATTGAGAGGTTTTTCCCGTCATTCTTTTTCACCGTGACGCTCATGCTTCCTGGTGATAATGATGGCAATAGCGTCTCCTGATTATTCCCTATATCACTTGTAATTTTAAATACAATTTTTTTATTGTCACTGTTAAGCAAATTGAACACACCCATACCTGGTTGAATCGTGGCCGTTACAACAATCAATTTTCCCTGATCATCAAGAACATTGGCGCTAAGGCTTACCGGGTTTCCAAGCTGATCGCAGGCTTCAAAGACGACCATTTGCGGGATTCCGGCTACAAATTTACCCCCATCCGGAAAGAAGGTGATGTTAATTCGCTCTGATGCCAATGGAATCTTACTGATCAGGTTGAGCCGGTCATTCCCCGAAGGAATATCAATTGATACCAACACTGGACTTCCGTTTTGCAGGGAGGGCGTTAAAAAAACAAATTCACCCGACCCATTTACACCAGTCTTCCCTTTCCCTGACAATAACTCCCGATCGTCTTTAATAATCTGATATTCGTACTTTTTACCCGATAATAGTTTCCCGCTAAAATCCTTTAAACTAATGGTGCCTGCTTCCTTTTGTTCAGGTGCAAAAAAAGGTTTTGCATAATCAAGATGCGGAATCATATCAAGATGCTCAGGCCTTGCAATGAAGATCTCTTTTTTGGAAACTGCTTGTATCCCAATATTCTCCATCTCAGGTGTATAGGCAATCAAATGATAAATATCGCTTTCGAGATCGGCGGGAATTGAAAAGCTGAAATCTGCCACTCCGTTTTTAAGCGCATATTTACCTTCGGCAATATTTAAACCCTTATTATCAGTAAGTTGAACAGATAATTCAAGGCTATTTAACGACAGCAAATGTGTCATTACATCGGTGACATAACCTTTCATCCAGATGGTTTCACCCGGACGATAAAGCGTTTTATCCGTCTGCAAAATAATTGACTGATCCACTTTTTGAGTCCTGTACAAAAGCAGTTTTGTCTTGAGTGCTGAAATAAAATCATTCTCCTGACTAAAAGCTGAAGTGGACGAAGAAATCAGGAGAATCGCAAAAATCAATCTTTTAAAATTAGTTTTCATATGAGTAGCTATTCGTTTATTTTTCAATTTTCGAGTCAAGATTGTTCATATCCTTCTCAGTAGTTTCAATTTCACGCAGTGCTTTACTTAAATCATCATCGGGTTTGATCACATTGTAATTACCCCAAAAATCAGGATCATACGGACCAATAATATCGGCAAAAATATCATCCGCTCTGAAAAGCCCTTCCGGACCAAACCTTGCTTTGCGGGGAAAAGCATACTGCTGCGTCACAAGAATATCTGAAACACTGCGATATTCCGCTTTAAAATTCTCCTTGTTTTGCTTTACTTTAAATAAAACATCGGTGCGGGCTGAATAAAATTGCCAGTGTCCATCGACCATTCTGTAGTTCACCGAATATTCGGCCCCTTCGGGTCGGGTGGTGTATCCATGTGGTTCTTTTTTTATAAAAGTATCGCCATTCATTTTAAGACTTTTTTTATCGAACCCAAACTCTGCGTTCACAAGGGCATAACTATCAGCATCGATTAAAATCTTACCATAATAGCATGGAAAATCCACATCTTCCTTCCGCGAGAACTTGATCACCCAGGTCACCCGGCCATTATACATTTCAGGTTGTTCAAAACGATAGCGATAAATATTCTCAAATTGCGGATCAAGAAACGTCTCAAGATTTCGGACGATGTCTAAAGAGGTAATGTACCATGGACCTCCCTGCATTTTCAGACTGATATCCTTAAAAGTTTTGCCAAAATTGCTCTTTCTTCCTTTCAGAAACCGAACCTTGTCGCTACTCATTGATGTGTAAGGACTCTTCATCATCTCCATGATCGCTTCCCAAACGCCAATGTACTGATCGTCGCGTTTGATCGTTTCCCGGTAAAAAGTGATCATAAGCTGAGTTGACAATTCATAATTCTTATTAATATTATTTCTGAAATTTCGTAATATTTCAGCCACATCAACTGGTTTCACCTGAATCTCGCGCAAATGAATCGTTATAGGCTCCAACTTGATTTTCAAATTTACCTTCAGTTCATTTTGTGTCAGCTCACGTGTTTGAAAGCCAATACAACGAACAGAAACCGGTTTATCCCGAAACCGCCACGGAATTATAAAATCGTAGCGACCATCGATATTGGTCATTGTTCCGATGGTTTCACCTGCAATTGTCAGCGAGGCATAAGGAATTGGTTCATCATCTTTTCCTTCGACAACCATTCCCGTCAACTTTATCGGGCTAACGTCCTTCAATGTTATAATTACCTGATTATCGATTATTTCTATTTTATACTCATCGGTTGGAAGTATCTTTTTCAGCAAATCGCCCAGCATTACATTAACCAGATGAACAGAATTTATCTCCTTTGGCAGAATATCGGGATTATAGGAGAAAAACAGATCGTTGTCGTTGACAATTTTTTCGAGAATTTGCTCCACTGAAGCAGAATCGATTTGGCAATCAATGCGGCGTTCGAGCAACGACATACTTTCCTGAGCCGCCATTTTAAAGCAAAGCAAAAGGAAAAGTGAGAGTATAATACCAGACTTGAAACGAAGCATGAGTTAGTGATTATTCTGCATGAATACGAAAATAATACTTCTCGACGAAATTATCATATTAATATCAGTTTTGAGCATATCTACAGACAAAAATATTGTCAAAAAACTGATTATTTTAAAATTTAACCCCGGTCTTCAGCCGGGGTTAATCAAATAAGAAAAAAAGCACTTAAACTAAAACTACTCTATACTTTTACCGGCCAACCTTTTAATCGTCCGTTTAGTTCACAACTTTGGCAAATACAATTTCCTCATCAGTCCTAACGACTTTAAGTTTATGGGTACGGGCCATTACGTCAACGATATAATCAAGTTTCAAATTTGCAAAATTAGCGGTGTAAGGTATTTTGCCAATGTCCGGATTATCCATTTTGATCTTTACATGGTAAGTATTTTCGAGCACCACGAATGCCTCGGCAAGCGGTGTCCGTTGAAAAATAAGCTCTTTGGTAATCCATGCTGAATAATTGGATGCAAGTTTCGCATCATGACCTAACTTGCCATCACTTGTCGTCAACCAACCTCTTTCGCCGGCAGGTAACAGGACAGATTTAGGTACGGAACTTCCAATCGGATGTTGAGTGAGCTTCACTTTCCCTGTTTTAACATTCACCTCTACCAATCCCGCCTCTGGATAAGCAGAGACATTAAATGAAGTTCCAAGCACTTCAACCGATGCATTGTCTGTCTCAATAATAAAAGGATGCGCTGTATCTCTGGTAACTTCGAAAAATGCTTCACCCGAGAGCTTTACTCTCCGGGCATCAGCAGCAAAGTGCGCGGGGTATTCGATTTTTGTGTTTGCATTCATTTTCACGGTCGAACCGTCTGGCAAAGTGACAACCGTGAAATTCACAGGATGAGCTTTAGTCGTAGCAACAGCCATAAAAACAGGTACATCCGTTATATTTTCAGGTAATCTGGCAATTTTATAGGTAGCAAAACCTATTCCAATCGCCATCACGATCATGGCGGCATATTTAAAAACAGGGGAGCGTAGTATATTAAATTTCAATTTTTTATCCGGCAGATTCATCTTTTTTTGAAGGGTGAGCCATGCCTGATCGGGATTTGCCGCTGAATTGCTAAAACTTGTACCTGCGGCTTCCCATACATTAGTAAGATCATCCATCTCTTCCGCTTCCTCATTCGAGAAATCCCGGATATCAGGCTCTCCATTCAGGAAGGCAGTCCATCTGGTTTCTTTTTCGGGTGGTATGATATGATTTGTGTTCATGCTATTTCTTTTTCTAAAAGACAATTATTAAACTATTTACCCTTAACAGTGAATACAAAAAACATCACCAGATTTTTATATTCTTTCAACGACTCTCTCAATTGCTTCAGCGCAAGCGTCATCTGCGTTTCGACTGTTTTTATTGATATATTAAGTCGATCGGCTATTTCCCTATATTTTAAACCTTCCTCGCGTGCAAGCCGGAAAATTTCCTGTCGCTTTTCGGGAAGTGAGGCAATTGCAGCTTCAATTTTGTTCATCAAGCCAAACTCCAGAAAGAACTCACTGTATTCACTTCGGTCAGCATCATTTCTGATAACCAGCGTCTGGTATCCGCTTTTGATTTTTTCGTGCTCTATCTGATTAATGCAATGATTCTTAACCGATCTGAAAAGATAGTTTTGCAACGATGATGTGATCATTATCTCCTTTCGTTTTTGCCATAGACGAAGAAAAACATCCTGTACAATGCTTTCAGAATCAGCGATATTGCCAAGAAACCGAAATGCATAGGCAGTCATCGGGCGGTAATATTCGCGGAATACAATTTCGTATGCGCCATTATCATCCCTTTTTATTGCTTCAAAAATCTGATTGTCGCTGCCTGTCAACATTCGTTTAAATTAGAAGGTACAATATAAAACATCGACAGCCGAAATGCAATATACCCCGAAGAAATTCTCAAAAAAATTGCAGAAAAATGCAGAAAAACCGCTATTGGAGGCATAAACATCAGCTATTCAGCAAATATACAACAGATAACACTTTTTGATAAAAACATTACGGGAAAAAGAATTTTGGATTATCTTTGTGCCGCGCTGTAAAAAGCAGGTCTACATGCCCGGGTGGCGGAATTGGTAGACGCGCTGGACTCAAAATCCAGTGATAGCAATGTCGTGCGGGTTCGATTCCCGCCCCGGGTACTTATTAGCTTCGATAACTCTTTGAAATACAAAGTTTTATCGGAGTTTTTTATTTTGTTACTGAAACATTACTGAAACATTTCATTTTTAGGCTTAAAATTAAGTCAAATTTCCACCTGCCTTTGTTTGTCCCAGGCCTGTGTAATATCTTCGGGAACTTCTACTGGGTTCCCATCTTCACCTATCCATTCATCAATAACACTACCTTCTTCCAGTTGCAGTTTCTGCCGGGTAAGTGTTTTCCCATTGAAAATCATTTGATTGTTATGGTGTTCCTTTGTTGAAATTGGATATTGATTATTTTGAATCGGGGTTTGCGATTGCCTTTGACCTTTTTCCCAATCTATCAATAGAAAAAGAGGGAATAATAAACCGCAAAGCACGAATAATGCATTGCTGTTATCATCTGTTGAATTTCTCTTTTCGTATAAAAGGTCTGGAACTGGCGAACTTGGCCAAGTGTTATTCATATATTTTACAAGCCAAGATTTAGTGTTTGCCGAAGATTCTTCTGATTCACTTTTTTTTAATTCTTGTAATTTGGCATTGTATATTAGTTTGTCAAATTTCCCTTGTAAATATTGAACTGTAATATCTTGTTTCAGTATCAAATACTTTTGATCAAGTATTAATTTGGCTGAATCACGAACAAATGTATTATTTTCAGTATTTAAAGAATGCTTTTTAATTTTACTCTCAAAAATTTCTTTATAAGCAAACTCTATTGATTGTATTTCCTTTTCAGTCTTCAAATATTCGTTGTGATATTTGAAACCGAAATATAAGCCAACAACTATTAAAATATATTTTGCGTACTTCATTTTTTTAAGCATGTGATATATACTCAAAGCAGGTTTTATTCTTTCAGTTAGTTTTCAGTGTTTTAAAATTGGAAAAATTACTGTTAATGCCCCAACGACAATACATTTACAATAGACCCGATTGAGATTAAAATGAAACAAACAAGCATTATCTTATTTGCAATATCCCAGAAATTGCACCTCATTCTAAAAGTACTAATTATTAAGACTATAAGGCCTGTAATAATTATGATCGAGACAAAGAAAGCAATAATGCTAATAATCCAAACTCCTAATTTAAAACTCATCTCTCCCTTAGTAAGAAAAGCAATCCACAAAGCTGTGAGAATGGCAAATATCACAGTCTTTCGGAGGTTTTCCGTTTCACTTTTAACTGATTTAAAACTTAATGGGGAACCTGATTTTAAAAAGCTTACAAAGGATTCTTTCATCTTAATTAGTATTTGGTTGTTTTTTAGATAAATATTTATTTTCAGATCTTTCCTATTCAGTCCTTAATTACATATGTGTTTGAAAAGGTGTCATGAAATCCCCTTTTATCATTTGAGAGAAATGTAAAAGCCTCAAATGGAATTAACCTTGAAGCTGTTCTAATGACCAATTGCCATACAGTTGGCTTAATTCCTAAATTATTAACTACCCGAGTTCCGGTGATATGTTTACCTAGAGTTTTCCCAAAAATTAATTCTTGTGAAAAATATACGATGAATAATAATATCGGACCAACAAGGTAAGGATATTCAATTACAAAGTGAGCGAAATAAGCATTTCCACCCATGTAAAGACCGATACAATAACTTGTTAAATATAAAAAAGTAATATCTATTAAAGCATTAAACAACCTCAATCTACGACTTGCTTTTATTAAGTCCGGGTTAAATATCAGAAAGTGATTTTGAATCTTTTCTGGCTCA
The DNA here is from genome assembly GCA_010906965.1 of Mariniphaga sp. Classification (GTDB taxonomy): domain Bacteria; phylum Bacteroidota; class Bacteroidia; order Bacteroidales; family Prolixibacteraceae; genus JAAFHB01. Next base: position 34,329 of record JAAFHB010000005.1, read on the forward strand.
ATGCAAATGGGTTCAATTGGAAGAGTTTCCTCAACTAATAATTCATCAAAATCGACAAAATCATTAATTTCCTCTTTCTCAATATTCTTTGAAACTTTTTTAATGACAATATTTCGGTGGATTTTTTTGGTGGCAATAAAAATTGCCCAAATAATACTTAAAGTAAGTATTGCCAATATGGTTTCCTTGTAATCTTTAAAATCAATATTAGCTAAGAAACTAACCGGGCTTTGTCTTTTATCTATTTCCTTAATCCACTCTGAATTGATGGTTTTTAATGTTGTAATATCTTCATTCTTAGAGTATGATTTATTAAGCATCAGGAAAATCGGTTTGTTTTCAATTTTTGTAATTGTTGAAATTCCTGCAACTATATAATCCTTTGAAATTTCATTGTCAACTGTGACATTATATTTTGATATTGCCCCATAACTTATTGAATTGTTACTTTCATAACAAATGCCAAATAGTTGCATTTTAAAATCCTGAACCTTTACATTCTCATTAATGTTTGAAAGGTTTTCAGATGCTATTTGCCCTGCTTCATCAGATAGTCGTTTAAATTCCTCGACATGCTTTTCTTTAAAACTTCTAATAAATTGTCTGTAATCTTTATTTCCAACATTTATGTTTTTAAAATTATTGTAGACTTCAACCAAAATGTATTTTTGAACAAGATGGTCTTGATTCACGAGAAAGTTGGCATAATCTTCTTCACTGATATAATAGGCAAGCAGTGTATTAGTGTTTGGACATAATTTTTTTGCAGACTCAAGCAGAACACCCATTGTTTCATCAACTTTAATAAATCCGTTGGGAATAGGCAATGCAATGAAGGTGCCCCCTACTTTAATCTTATCAATTTGAAAATGTAAATTCGTAGAATCAACAGCAGCAACTTGTTTTTTTTGAATTTTCTCTTTTGGTTGAATTAATATCTCATTCCCTCCATTGGGGAACATTCCCCTTTTAAAAGAATCATACCCCATTGCTTTCAATTCAGGGTATCTTTTATCAAGACTTCCATACAATGCTCTAAGATTATTTTCATCCTTAATGTCATTTACAAAACTATCAAACCCATGATCGTTAAACTCATGATTCTTTGCTAAAATAAGATTGTATATTAATTTAAATTTTCTTTCAGGTGGTGATGAAAGCCATTCATTAACAAATACCTCGGGAGGAACAAAGTCTGTAAACTCTCGCAATTTTGATTTATCCACTTTTTCCACAACTGAATTTTCCCATGTTGGAATAGTGTCTGATTTCGCAGTGAAGTTGTCATTGTGCGATGGCAAAACTTTTGACAATTTTTGGCAATATTGCTTAATTGCCGCAAAAGCCTTTACATACCCTAACTCTCCGGCCTTGTTTAAATCTAAGCATCCACTTTCTTGTTGTCCTAATGCAGTAATTTTCAACAAACCTCTGTCGTAATAAACTACTGAATCTTTAGGGTCAATCTCTAAAGCTTTATAATAGTCAGCAAAAGCACCAGTATAATCTTTTAAGTTGCCCTTTGCAAAGCCTCGATTTCCATAGTAAGACCCTTCATTTGGTCCAAGCTCAATAGCTTTAGTATAGTCAGAAATTGCTCCTCGATTGTCCTTGATATGGCTTTTGGCATTGCCCCTTAAATAATTGTAATCTGCATCCTTTGGGTCAAGTTCAATAGCTTTAGTAAAGTCGGAAATTGCTCCTCGATAGTCCTTGATATGGCTTTTGGCATTGCCCCGAAAGTAAAAAGCACCTGCATCTATGGGGTCAATCTCTATTGATTTAGAAAAGTCGGAAATTGCACCAGAGAAATCTTCGAGATTGCTCTTGGAAGCACCTCTTAAGTAATGATAGGATGCCTTATTAGGGTCAAGTTCAATAGCTTTAGTAAAGTCGGAAATTGCACCAGAGTAATCTTTTATTTTATACTTCTCCCAGGCATAGTTGTAATACTCCTCCGCTGTTTGACTATATCCCGGGGAGGCAAATAAAATAAGGCAAATCAATAAAATTGAGCAAGTTGTTTTCATTGTCTTAGGATAGGAGAAATTAAGTGTTTCAAATGTACTAAAATAGATTTATGATTATCAAATTAAAACCCTGAATTAATTGACAATATTTTTTTGTTGCTTTCCTGATTTTATCCTACACAACTTTCAAAATTACTGTGTGTTAAGAGGATTACCATCTTGATTCCAAAGAGAAAACGATTTGTTCAGACAGTGCCTCCCCTTCGCCTGTATCAGTCCTATATTACTTCTGTTTTATTTGTTTCAATCACTGTATCACTGCCAAAAATATGAGTTTCATAAACCCTTCCATCATTTCAAAACTCATAGACGTAATGAAGTGCTTCAAACCTCCTAAACGACTATTTTACTGTTTATTAAAATATAATATTGATTTCATAGTTATTTCATAAATATACCCTGCATAGTGAGCAAGTGTACTGTTATACCTCATTCAATACCTTTTTTAAAGTGTCCGATTTCTCCGGTTTTAATAGATTATACCTGAAAATGATTTCCCGGTTTAATCTGATTTTATCTTCCGGGGATCGGTTGCCGGATCGGTAAATTTGATAATTCAGAAAACTAATCTTTAAGTGCAGAAGTCTGATTTCATGATTTCAGGGCTTCTGCCAGTTGTTCGGAAATATCAAACTCACTGTTTTCTGAAGAATGTACTTTTGTGAGCATTGTTTTAATTTGCTTCCTTCGGGCTTTCTTATCTTCTGAAGATAAAACTTCATCCGGTATTGTTCTGATATAATTATGGATCAAATTCTTCAGGTCTTTGCCTTCATTCATTGCCATTTCAGCCAATGCCAGCAGAATGATGTTACCCGAAGATAAATCTTTCTTTGTTGAGGGTATTTCAATAGATTTCATTTTTTTAATTCTTTGATATTGATTGTATAAGTCAGCTTTCAGGATCTTTTCAAAGGAAGGAAGCAGTATATCAGACAAGATTAAGCCCCTGCCATTGTTGAGGCTGATATGTGGCTTCTTATATTGTACTTCAAACTTAGTTAAGTAGTCCTTCGGATCCCAGCCAGCCTGTTTGATGATTTCTTTCATTATAAGCCCTTGTTTGTGTTCTATATTTATTCCGGCATTATACAGCTTCATTGAAACTAAACTGTCATTGAAGTACCGGATATTGCCCCGGTCTTTGCTTCTTTGATCCATTGTTAAGCTATTGCCAGCCAAATGTCCTTCGATGATCCTCTGTGGCTTTGAATCAAGTTTCATGATCTTCCCAAACTCAAACTTTTCGATATAACTATCAAATAGTACTATCTGAAGAAGTCCTTCAGTGTGCTTAATGGCATCTGTAAAGTTCTGTTTATTCCAAGTGAAATTATGCCCCTGTATGAAATACAAAGGGCTTCCTTTGAGCTTAATGTTGTTTTGCTGTGGATTGTATTGTATCTCCATCATTCGGCACCCTTTTACAAAGTATTTCTGTACTCCCGAAGAGTAATCAGCTTCATGTTGCAAGTGTGCCAGATTCAGCTTATCTTTGCTTTCAAGATGTTTGGTTATCTCAATATGATCAATCATTTTAATATCCAAAAGAAAGGGGCTGTCTGTGAAGAATCGCCCCTTTTCTGTTTTTAATTAATGCACTTGTATAAATACTCCATTATCATTTCCAGATCCATCACACCACCGGGGAAGTAATCTATTTTGATTTCCTTCCAATCGGATCCTGTTTTTTGTAATACGACAAGATCCCCTATATCCGAATCCCTGTCAATCTTTCCCATATTGTTTGATATTCCGATGGTGCCATAACCAATAAAGGAAGGAAAGGATGGCATTTGCCAGATATTAGTTCTCATTTGAAATGGCTTGAATTGTTTCAATGGGGAAGATTCACATTTTTTGAATGCTCCAAGTATTTGCCCGATAACTTTGTGCTGAAGATTTCTTCCTTTGTGGGCTGTGTCAGTCATTTCTTCCCTGCTGATTGAAAGTCTGTCAGCTAAAATTCTGGTACCTGAATACCAATAATACGAAGTAGATCTTTCCGGCTTCAATTGATAGATTGCTGTCTGCTGGATTGCTTCAATAAATTGATTTGTCATTTTAATATCCTCCTTTTTTTTTTATTGTTTAGATTCGATGTAATGGTCTTTCATAAACTTTTCAAGATCAGCCCTTCGGACAAAGATTTTAGACCCGATTTGAGAAAAAGGAATAATTCTTTTGTCCCGGTATGTTTGCCATGTCTTTTGGCTGATTCCAAGTTGTTTGGGGATTTTGACTGATTCAATCCATTGTGAATTGATCTCTTTTTCACTTTTAGCCTGAAGGATTGCTTCAAGTTTCTTCATTCCGGCTTCCAATTTGTCAAGGAATGATTGTGGCACTACTGCCATTGTTAAACTTGTTTCTGTCTGTTGCATAAGCATTAATTTTTAAAATTGATTTAATTGTTTATAATTAATTTTACAATAATAAACAAATGTAATCAACTGTATATCAATACTGATGAAATACAATAGGACAAAGTAAAGCCCCATTATATTTCATTTTTGAAATACAATAGGGCATTGTAAGAGGGTATTTTATTTCAGTCTTATTTTGGAGCTTAAGGAACCATTTTGAATTTCAATTTACAAAATTTTGATATTCTATCTTCCTTAATTCGAGCCGGATCAATTTCACCCATATAGAAGGGATCTTTTGCTTGTTGTAATAAGGTTCTGATATATTTTTCTGGGGTTGTTGAATTTGAAACATTCATTGAATAATCCTTAATCAATCCGAAGAAGGATAAACAATCATGGATGAATCTATAATCTTTATTTTCCAAATTTATTTCTTCAATATCGACTATATCTTTTTGATTCAAGAATATATCAACTCTTTTTAATGTTACCAAATCATTTGCCAGTTTTTCAATATCTCTATTTTTTGGTTTCGCACCAGCTTTCCTTTTGCAAGAAAAGTGTTTTTCTTTCATGTTTTTAAGAGATTCCAAATTGACTTCTCTTTCTATGAGAACAGAATCAAGATAATCCCTTTTTATATGTTCATAATCGATTTCATAATCTTCCGCATCCTTACCAAAATAATGTTTGTGTTGTATAATCAATTCTTCAACCAAATCTTGATCCAAATCTTTTATATCTTTCCCTTTTAATACTTCTAATTCTTCATCGGTTGGCATATCACTTTTGAATCCATTATCAATATATTCTTTCATTATTAATTCGATAATAGGTTCAATTATGTTGGAATTATTGATTGTATAACTCTCTTTTGATTTATGGAAGGTTAAGGTTAACCTATTTCCTTTCTTTTCATCTAAAAGGAAAATCAGAACTTTTGTAAGATCTTTTTGATGATTAACACAATCTTTATGATCTTGACTATTCAGGTCATACGTAGATTTTGTAATTTGAAGATTACGTATATAGGGTAGAAGCAACATTGTATATTCCTCCATATCATGCTTATACATTAATTTTCTAAATGCCTCTAAATCTATTCCTTTCTCAATATCGGCAGCTTCTTCTGGTAGTTTCCATTTTTTAATTTGGTCATCTGTTGCCCTAGTACAAGCACAAAATTTTCTTCGAGTTTTTTCTGATGAGTTCATTTTAATATCCATTATTTTGTTGTTGGTTGTGATTAAATTGAGATACATAAAAGGGAAGAAATCTTCCCCATTTTGATTGTATAAAGAGGGTAACTACTTTTTCAGATCCCGAAGAAGGGCTTCAAGTTGTGACGGATCCATTTTGTCCAGCAGTGCTTTTAGTTCTTGTTTCGGTTCTTCCTTCTCCCCAAATATTGAAGCCATTACACTATCGGTTTCTTCGGTTTCAAAATTTCCCATGTATGCTTCAGTGATTTTGATGTTTGAATGTCCCAGCAGGTTCTTCAGGTGATTATTGTCCACTTTGTTATCCTTTGCGATTTTTGCAAATGAATGTCTTGATATATGGAAAGTAATATTCTTCTCAATCCCTGCCTTTGTAGCTATCTTCTTCAGGTTCTTGTTAATCAATGCATTCTTACTGCCTACATTATTACTGAGCTTTACAATTAATTCAGGTGGCAAAGTTGCCTTCTGTTCTTCTGTGATTGCTTTTGCAAATGGTGCTTCATTATCCAGCAAAGGGAAAATATAATCTGTCGGATTGCTTCCATCTTTAAAATAGTGTTGTAGTATGGCAGTTGCTTTTTGATGCAATTTTATATTCCTGTCTTTCTTTGTCTTTGCCATACGATATTCAAGCCTTCCTTCTGAAGTGATATTGCACCACCGAAGCTGAATCAAGTCACCTGCCCGAATGCCAGCCAGATAGAACGAAAATAGGAAGTAGTTCTTGCAATGCCAGATCAAACTTCCTTCAGGCAAAACAAGTTCTTCAATCAGCCTTATTTCGGCTTCATTCAGTTTCTCTTTGACTGTACTGGTTGCTGATTCATATTTGTAGCCTAAAAAGGGATTCATTTCAGGCTTCATTATTTTCTCTACTTCAATAGCCCTGTTAATTAAGGTTTTGAAGATAATAAGATTCAAAACAATAGTTGAGGGGTGCAAAGTTGCTTCGGGATTTCTTTCATTGTGCAATGAATGAAGATAGGATTCAAATTTCGATAAAAAGGAGGTTGTTATTTCGGATAAAAGAAGGTCTTTTTTCTTGCTTTTTTCCAGATATCCTTCAAGTTTATTAATGAATCCATTGTATTTCTTATAGTTTCGATATCCCCCTTCATTGAATATATCTTTAGTCCTTTGCTTCACAAACTCAATAAAGGAAGAAGAGGTTTCAGATTCATTGATTTTGGATTTAATTAATTCTTTGGAAGCCAGTCCTTCGCCCTTTAGTTCCCTGAATGCTTTTTTTGCCTCTTCAATTTCTTTTTCAAGTGCCTCATTCCAGACTTTGAAATTTGATTCAGTTGTTCGGATCCAGTTCCCTTGTTTAGCTTTGGGATTAAAGTGATCTTTGTTGTTTACTTCAATGGTGGTTTTTCTCCGAATGTGCTTCCTGTTTTGAGTAATCCGAAGAAGAATTGAATAAGTGTTTTTTCTGGTAGCCTTTTTGTTTAGCTCCAAATTGAATGTAGTTCCCATAAATGCTTCATTTTAATATCCGGTATCAAAGATAAGAATATTTTGTTTACTGAAACAATCTACTGAAACATTTTTGTTATTTCATTACATTTAATTACTTTTGGCATGTACTTGTAAAACTGTTATTTGTGCTTTTATCAATGGTTTACAAGCTAAATTTAAACTATTGAAAACTATATTTAGTAGTCCCGCCCCGGGTACTTAAAAACCGCTTAACTAATTGATAGTTAAGCGGTTTTCTTTTTATAGGGGAAGTCTTGGGGAATATTTTTGTTTTTCATCATATTTCAGCTTCAAAAACAACTAAAAAAAGACCACCCATTAAGGTGGCCTTTCAATCAAAAATCAAAAAATAGAGAATCAAAAATAATGATAAAAAAACTTTTAACACATAATGGCATTGCGGTCAATGGCTCTTGCTACAAATCCTGCATCATCACCAAATCTTGCAAGGGGAAAGTGTCTGTTGAAAATTCTTGGATCGGGCGTCAATGGTCTTTTCTCTGGATTTCGATTAAGAATACCAATTCTTAACCGATCACCTACATTGCACCAACTGTCTCTCAGTGCAGGTAACAGGCCAAGTTCAATCAGGTCATTAGTCGCATCACACCATTTTTGAACAGCCTCCAATGCAGTGTTTTGCATTTCATTTTTTGTGAAAACAGTTGTAAAATCCCTTAACTTAGTTTCAAATGAATCATTCAAATTAAAACTATTTGAAATTTCATCTTTTAAACTGCTTAAAGACACATAGAAATAAGTTGGGCAAATTTTTTCTATGATTTCTTTTACCAAGGCGACGAATTTAATTACTTCCCCGTAACTTTCTGGCAGGTCAAGCAAATCAGACATTATCAATTTGTCCGTATTGATCCCAGAGACTGAAATTTCATGGACAGTAACAAACTTATACCTAAGATAAGACTCCAGATCAGTGTTTTTATTAAGGAGGTCAATAATTTCAGATATTGGCAGTTCGTTGCCTTCACTGTACAGGTTTTCGGCTTCCCATTTAAGAACTTCGAAGCAACCTATCAATTCTTGATAGAGACCCTTGATCTTTGTGTAGGACTCTGTGTTCTGGGAACCAATAATTTTTGGTGTAAACTCACTCATTGTTTTAAAATTTAAAGATTAATATAATAGTAACAAAATTAATTAACATATATAGGTGTACTTACTAATTCATTGGATACATTTTTTGCATCATCGCTCAAAAAATGTATTGTGGAAAGATCCATGCATTCTTTTATTGCTTGTTCTAATTCCATGAACTCATCAGGATATTTAAACACCAGCCGTTCAATATCAGGTATTTTTACAAATGCATGACATAATGCTGTCGCCTTTTTAAAATAGTTGGTATTTGACATTTGATCAATAAATTCATTTGTAAAAGCCTCTGAAGGGCAGGCTTCGACTATTTTTAAAATACTATTCTCAATTCTTTTAATTATTTCAGTAATTCGTATTTTGAATTGAAAATCTTCCTTTTCTTTTCTTTGCCGATTAACCGACGTTTCTTCTCTATTCATGATTTTCAGGATTAAGAATTTTGTCCAGGTAGCCCATTGTTTCTTGTTGGCGCTTTTTCGAGATCCACATACACCAGTAATCCTGTGATGTGCTAAAAAGGTCAAACCCATATACCACCATGGGATTTTTCTTTTCTTTATCAGATCTTAGGTAGACAATTTGGCCAACGTCAAAGCGTAATTTCTTTTTAAAATTCCTGGCATAATCCAAAGTGTTTTCATCAATTTCTTCAACTTCTTTCATCTCTATTTTTTTAAATGTCTCTGTGCAGTTTATAGTACTGCTATTTAATTGAAATACTGAATTATAACTTAATATTTATAGAAAATAATCATCACTTATCTGCATTGTGCCGAACTCGTCCTGTGTAGGAGCGTGACCAAATGAGCAGAAACATAGGTAATATGATACATACTAATAATTATTTAATTTTTATTTGAATTAAAATATAACGGATCACAATGATTGTTTAGTGTACACTTTAGACTTGAACTTGGTGATGTCATCCATAGCATCAGACAATCCATTGTGCCCATATTTATTAATAGATGCCCTGATTCCTTGTTCACGCAGCAACTTCAATTCACCAGCCAATACTTTATTGATGGCTATTACATTCAAAAGGACGTCACTACCAATTAACCCCATTGGGGATGTTTCAGATGGAGATGATGTAAATCCACCTGTGACAAATCCAGATGATCCACCCGACTGAACCATCGGGTTAAGTTCCATACGCGCCAAACTATTATTGCGCCGTGCATCCTCAAACATGTTGATTATTGGCCGCAATGCCGGGTTGTTTACTCCCTCCTGGGGGATGACGTATTCACCTTTATGCACTATGCCGGCCGGTTCATGCTTGGCTCCAACGCCGGTATATCCACCGATTGCCAGTGATTTCATGCGTTGCCTTTCCTTAATCGCCATTGCCAATTGAACAGCACCGGTAGCTCCAACAAACACCGCTGCTATGGCACCCGCGATAGGTCCTAACTGAGCAAAAGATTGCATTATCCCTAAGGCTGTTGAAGAAACTATTTGGCCAATAGCAACAACCATGTTCATATCGGCATATTTCTTTTTGATAGCCTTCTTCTTTTCCTCGTTGTCACCGGCATCCTGAAGCTCCATCTCCATCAGTGCGCCAACAAAATTGGCGGCACCATTCTCAACCGCCAAAACATCCTGTGCAGTTTTCTCCTTTTTTGCCTTCTTTTTTTCTTCGGCGTCTGCATTAATGAGGACCAGCTTATCCTGGTATTCCTGCTCTTCAATTAAATTAGCTTCATGCTCAGACATTAGCGCAATCTTCCGACCTTCGATGGTAGAAAGGAATTGTTCCATGGCATAGTCACCAGCCGGATCTTTTACCTCTGCTTCCGGTGTCATAAGTTGATTAAGCAAATCAGCATCCTGCTTTCTTTTCGCCAATTCATCATCAATACCTTTTGCCAAAGCTTTTACCCCATCTTCGCCAAGCTTTGCAAGCTCTTCTTTAATGGCATCTTTTTGAGTTTCATCATCCAATTCAAAAAACTTACGAAGAGCATCCGCATCTTTAGCGCGGTCCTTAGCAGATCCCTTTAAGTTGTCGTTCGCACCTGGCACAGGCTTGTTTGTTTTGATCTTATCAAGTTCATCATAGTGCTCTTTCACCGCCTGTCTTTCTTCTATCAAAAGATTTAATTGTCTGGCAAGCTGTTGTTTTTGAACCTCAGTTTTACCCTTGTAATCATTCTGTGTTCTGGTTATTGCTGTGCTTATGGATTCATTATAAAGAGCAATAGACTTGCTGTGGGCTTCGGCCTGTGATGCACCATTTTTAACCAAGCTTTTTGTCATAACATCAATTTCCATAAGTGCGTTGTTCATACCATCAGTTACGCTCTGATCTCTTACAGACGCCTTCAGCTCTTTTACAGACTTCAATCCGTATTGCATAAGGTTGATGAAGTCCGTCATCCATCCAATTGTGGTGGTCATTACTCCACTGGTACGAGAACCCATGGTATTCATTAATCCATCGTATGCGTCACCCATATTTGAAATTTTTCCGCCCAGTGTTTCAGCTACGGCTGCCATTGATCCTGAAACGCCTTTCATGTCACCCAATCCAGTAAGATAATTCTTAATGGAAGCTGCATTATTATCAATGATTGTTGTTTGTTCCTTAAAAGTGAAAGATACCTTATCACCTTCTTTCTTGGCCTTGATCCCAAACTCTTTTAACCTTTCAAACTGACCAGTAACAGCATCTGCGACTGCTTCAGTTAACTGGTCCATTCCTTTACCAACAGACGAAGCTAAATCTCCATACTGCCTCATTTCAGCCTGAGTAGGTTTAAGCCCATAATTTGTGAGCTTAACAAATGAACCAGTAAGTTCGGTTAATGCAAACGGAGTTTCAGCGGCAAACTTTTGAAGCATTTGCATTTCTTGTCTTGCTTTCTTATTGCTGCCAAGTGTATTGGTTAAAACAGCCTCATATTTTTCGAATTCCTTACGAACATTAACAATATTAGTGACAAGGCTTTTAATGCCACTAAATGAAGCAAAGGCCAGTAGGGAACCTGCGACCGCACTACCCAGCCTGCCAAATATACTGGTAGTTGCTTGTAGCTGTTGGTTGTGCTGTTGAATCATACCTCTAAGACTGCTTATTCTGGAGGTGTGAGCAACATACTCCTGACTTCCAATTGTCATTCTGGACTGCTCGTTCGTTAAACGCCTCATTTCGGAGGTAATACTTCGAATGTCGTTGTTTATCTCCTTGCCATTTATATACAGGACTATACCCCGCCTTTGAACACCTGCTGCCATAGTGATTTAATTTTACTTGTATTTGGATTAACTTTTTTGCTTTCGCTAATAATATTATCGGCGATGATTAATTCTAAAATGGTCCTAATCTCACCTACAATGGTTTCGGAACTAAGTTTTTTAGTGTCGAAAACAAAGTCGTATTTTATATTTCTAAGTGCCTGGGCCCGTCTATCCATCATCCCGTCATAATGACTAAATGATATTTTACTGCCTGCTGGAGTTTGCATTTTTTGAAATTCATTATTAAGTCTGCTCCATGATAAATCTCTCGGGCAGTCAAGACGGATAATTACTTTGTGTTCAAAATATCCATATATTTTTGGTTCATTAATACTTACTCCAGAACTGTCTAAGATTGCAATATCCTGTTTTTTTATATCGGCGGTTAACACATCCCAGACGTTTTGAGGAAGGGTGCTATTCTTCCCTTTATAAATTAACTCACACTTGGCTCTGTATGATTCAAAGTTAAATACTGGCAAATTCATCTCCGACGATAACAGATTTGCAATTGTGCTTTTGCCTGTTTTGATATTGCCGATAATGGATATCAGTGTTTTCATTTATTGGATTATTAATCTGGTTGCGTTAAAAACTGCATCTGCCTCTCTTTCGACTAGTTTGTCTGCTAATTCAGGAAGATTATCATTTATCACCGGATTGAACCATTCGTTCGGCTTTCTTGGATTGGAAATTGTAGCTTTTCGAACTACCATTCCATTAATACCACCGGGACCACGGCCAACGCCTTTATGCACGAATACACCATGCCTTTCAAAAGAAAACGACACATTGGATATTTCACCGTTCATTTTACCCGTTCTGGTTTTAAGAGAGGCTGAAAGTTTGCTTTCTTTAGTGCCATCTTTTCGAGTAACAAATCCGACCCGTTTCCCTTGCGTCATTCCGCTCACATTTGACCTAAGCTTACCAATAACCATGGAAGACCAATCTATTACTACATCTTCGATAATTTGACCTTCATAACTTACTTCTTCGCTCATTTTGCTCAATTTTAATTTTGTTACTTCTTTGATAAATATTCCTGTATTTTTAAGTCGATAGCATCACGAACGAATTCAGAGATGGTAATTTTCGACTCTTTGATAATTTGCTTTAGACTGTAGTAGGTTGGGCGTTCAACACGCGTACAAATGTTCATCAATGGTTTTGCGTTCATAGTCTTGTTTTTTATTTCAAAGATACATTTGAGAGGGTCCCAAAAAAAGGACAAAAAAAAGCGGTATACGGGAAAGATTCTAAAACACACATTAATAAGTATATGGTGATAGATTGTTTAACATCGAAGCAAATTTCATAAACATTATAAGATATGAGATTTTTTTATTCAAAGCGAATATTCAATTTTACTCATAACAAAAGGGTGACGAAAGCTTTAAACAAGACCTCCGGAATCGTTAAAAATTGATTCCGGATAAGTCTTTTTTTGCAGCCTTGGGGGACGTTATTCCTCTGTCTCAAAAATTTTTAATTCGTAGTGGATATGGCCAAGATTTTTCATTATTCTAAAGGCTTCTTCGGCAATATCGTCATCCACTTCCATGCTCATTTTAGCCAGCAAACACACAGCCTCTGCAACCTCTTCACGCATATAATAAAGCTTTGCGCAATCGTTGTCTTGAAGCCAGCTCAGATAGTACGATTGCTTGGCCGTTGGAACGAATTCTTTCATTGAATTGATGTGATTGTCGTTTTTCATGTTTGTTTTTACTATTATGTTAATTTTATTTCTTTCTTAGTGTACTGCTTAGATTGTCAAAAAAACTATGGTCGGTAGATCCAAGATCAATTGCCCTGTAAACTGATCCATAAACAGAAGCAAGATCATTAAGACCTTTTAGTCTTGAGTATATTCTTTCTTTTTGATCGTGGGGGACTTTGATATCGCCTTTCACAAATAAGCATGCTAATTCAGTTACTTCGTTTGTTTCTGCAATAAATTCGATCATTTTCAAATCAAAGATCTGCCTGTTAACCGGGGGAGTTAAGTTCTTTATATTTCCTTTTACTATTCTCAATACTGGTTGAAATGAAGTTGTTTTCATGTTTACTTCTACTATTATATTAAATTGATTTTTAAATTATTATCTTCTTTTGCCTCCATCTGCAGTCCGGTACCACTCAAGTAAAAGATCAGTGCTGAAGTACTTGTTCTTTTTTTTGTACCCAGGTCATTTTCCTGTTTTCCGGTACGATAGTCTATTTTTTTAAATGACTCCTTCTTAGTATCGCAGACAAATTCCTTTGAGTGATGCAAATAAAATTTAAGTGTTGTTGAATGTAGTCGTACATTCTGCGCCCGGCAAGTCGGATTGATTTCCATTAATGTGAATTTCAAGCTCAGCAACTGCCTGTTTTAAATCAGGGAACCAGGCTTTAATCCTGTCAATCTGGTGTTTTTCGACAAAAAAATCGAGCGTCTCAATCACGTCCCTGGCATTAAACAAGTATGTTTTTATCCTCTCAATTTGGCGAAGTGTAATTTCTTCTTGATTTTGATTTTCCATTTTTGTAAAGTGTTTGTATTTATTTATTTGATAATTGAAATAATCCATAAGCGGAATGTCTTAAAAGTTGATTGTGGGTTTTGATCGGTTCGCAATATTCAATTCCTCCCATTTCAATATAAAGATGGGTGGAATTGTAACGAACCGGAAAACTCAATCCTTTACTGTCCTTCAGTGTCACATGGGTTGGACCTACTTCACTCAAAAACCTATTTGCCACAAAATGCCGGGATTTGAGTTTAAAACAGGTGCTATAGTAGAAAATTCGTGCCTGGTCAATCAGGTCTTCTTCGTATTGATCCCTTTTCATACCTCCATTATTATTAAAGCGACATAATAAATTCGTTGAAATCTTTGAATTCAGGATAAATAATTGCAGATTGATTAACAGCAACCGGACAACGGCAAATTATTTCGCTGGTGGTTTTAATGCCGGTCGGATCATTATCCAGGTACAGGTTTATTTTGCTGAAATTCGGCAACAGATCGTAAAGATGCCTTATGTTTGAGGTTGAGTTTAATACTATTGTTGTCATGGCTGGTGAAATTGTTTTGTAGTATACCAATGCTGATAGGTAGTCCATGAATCCCTCAAATACATTCACGCTTTTCAAATTAACAGGTATTGTTGTTATGGTTTTCGGGCTGGTGCCACCTTTAAAATATTTACTACGAAGTTCAAAACCATTCTCATCATTGCGAAAAGCTACCGCAAAGTAATTTTTAACCTCACCTGTATCTTTATTTGTTATAGAATAATAAGCTTCTTCAATGTATTGCTTTGCAATTTTAAAGGGTATTTTACGACTTTCAAGGTATTGAATCAATGCCTGGTTCTGCAAACTTTGCACGTGATTGATTTTGAGAATTGATTCAGCAATTACCTTTACTTTTTCCCTTTTAAAAGAAAGTGGTTGGGGAATGTTTTTGTACCCGGAAAGAACTAACAGGGCACCAAAAGCCTTTTGATTTTCCATCCAGCAAACCAGATCAACCGTACCACCTCCAGAGCCTCCTCCTCCAAAATCATGGTATGTATTATTTTCTGTGTCTACCACACAAGATGGGGTGTTTTCGTTTCTAAGCCGGTACCAATGTTTGTTGCCTTTTTTGAAAGCAGGCTCTATCCCTGATTTTGTTAAAAAATCGACAATTTTAATTTTGTTTGCTTCTGCAAAGGTCATGATGATTTTCTTTTAAATGGGTTTTCCTTGTGTTATTAAATCCGCTCGAAAAAATGAGCCTCAAATGGATTGAGAACCTTCCAATAATCAAACTCAACCGATTCAACGCCAACGATTCTTTCATGGATAAATTTCCGGGTTAATTCGGCTGCCTCCCATCCGGTCATGGCAACTATTGCCCTGGAGACAAAAGGTAATTTTTTGCCCCACTTATTTGTAATCTCGCAATGAATTTCGAATGCTTCCATAACTCTATTTTTTATTAAAATTTTGTGCCCACTCAGGCTTGTATGATAAAAAGCATGTAACCTTGTAAATGTTGTAAATTAACCACTGCATGTTATTGACTATCATTTTTTTAGTTTATATATGATATGTAACTTTTATGTAATCTCATGTAATCTCATGTAATCAATTTGCCTGTATTTAACATTGTATATGTAACCTTGTGATAAGAATGTAACCAACTAAGTGATTATAATAGAATAAGTTAAAGTATAAGATATACAACATTTACAATGTTACAGGTTTATTTCTATGTCAGTCAAATAAATTGAGTTATCTACTTTTTTGTAAGAAAATTGATAACAAGATCCGAAATCGGTATCTACAATTGCTAATCCTCTTCCTTTCTGTGAACCCGGCAAAAACTCTTTATTAGACTTTGATGTTAAAATCATTCTTAAGCTATTATGATCTAAAAACGTGGCATTATTTTCGCGGCAATACCTGACATATATAGGATATAAGCTTGCAATCTTAATTTGAATAATATCAATAGGTATGTTATTTAGTTTCTTTATATTGAAATGTGCTATTTTTGAGTTGAAACCATTAAATTCTATAACCAATCCCTTTTTAATTGAGTTTGAAAAGCTTTCCCAAAATATTGAAACAGCTCCACTTTGTTTTAAGAGGTTGTTTTGATTTTCTGCATTTTCAATAATTGAACGACGAACACTAATAAAATCGAAAGGAAATTTTAATTTATCCCAAAGTATTGTTGCAGGCGTCATAAGTAACGCGACATGGTTTATAGTCCGTTCCGGGAAAGTTTCTTTATAGCTGGTTTTAAGATCTGAAACATTTTTTGCAAATGACTCTTTAAACTCATTTTGAAATAATTCTCTTTGGCTTAATATTTCAATCAAAACATTTCCCAAACCATTATCTGCAGCAGTTTTCAATTTGTCGTATGCTCCTTTTTGAGTATCACTAAATTTGGATTCTTCAAAATTCAAAAGGATCATTCTGGAAAGGATTGCAGTTTTTTGAGTTGGTAAATGGTTTCCGTCGAAAATTAAACCCGATCGAACCGGAAAACTTTTGGTTTTATTGTCATTGCTTTTAACACCTGTTGTGCGGCCAGCTCCATCATAAGCAGTTAAAATAAAATCCTGAGCCTTTTCATCCGTTTCATTCGTGTATTCCTTAAAATAAAAAAGACTGTTGATCCTGGTTGATGCAAGCCGGGATAATGCTATACTGGTTGCGTTGTTTAATGGTGTGCCTATTATGTCGCTTCCGAACAAGCTTAAGAGCCTTTCGACATAAGAAGTTTTACCCGTTCCAAAGTCACCAAAAAGAAATAAAAAGGGAAAGAAACGTACCTGATTAAAAATAACATCTCTAAAAACTGATAGAATCAAAAACAAAATACCTATTGCACCATTAACACCAAAAGACTGATAAAATAAATCAGACCATTCAGAAAACCCGATATTACCAGGCTTAAAACTATACAGCTTTTCAGTGTCAAATTCCTCATTTGTGAAATTTGCCAACCCATAAGCAGGCAGATAGAATCTTTTTTTTTCACAATTGATTATGCCAATTTCATTAACCTTCAAAATTTCTTTGTTTGAGAAAACCGCGTTTGCAAAAACATAAACCTCATGTTCCTGGTTCCATCCTAATACACTTAGAATAATAGCCTCAATTTCGGTATCCATTAACACGCCAAAAATGATTTTCATTTGGTATGCAGAACCTAAAAAAGTACATCGTTTACTTTTCAGAATCGTTTCGAATGTCTCAGGCTTCATTTCGGATGAATAGACCTCAATTATTCCAATTTCTTCGGTATTTCGCTGTATTTTAATGATCCTTTTTGAATTGTTTGTTCCGTTAATCAAATGAAACAAGCTTTCCATTACAAAATTGGATAATATATTGTCGACTGGAGTTTTCCCACGGTGTTCTATATTAAAGTATTTTCCATTTCTTATAAAAAACCCGTTGTTTTTCAGATCTTCACTTTCATTTTCAGAATCGGGAATTTTTGCCAAGTAGTTCATTCTTTACCTTGTTTTGATACAATTAATTATTTTTCAATGTTTCGTCAAGAGAGAATCTAATCAATCTTGCAAAAGTGACTTTCTTCTCCTTGCAAAGTTTTTTGAAAATTTTATGTTCTTCACGTGTCAGCCTGGTAGCTATTACTATATTCCTGGCGGCGTCCTTTTTAATTCTTTGAGCATTCTTGATCTTTAAGTTTTTAATTTCGATTGCAAATGTCGTTTTCTGTTATTGAAGTTTAGATTCACTATCTGCAAGGTCTTTTAGATTTCTACGAACATATGAGAGCATAGTCGAAATTGTAACAGCTTCTTCCTTGTAATGTGCTGGTATCACATCAATGAGCTCAACAATAAAACACACGGCTTCGGCAATCGCTTCAAGGTCCAAATTAAGACACTCACCTTTCTTTTCCTGATATTCATGCAGTCTCTTTACAACGGCATCGTTTAAGACTATGCCTTCAATTTTTGGGTACTCATTAGTAGTTTTCATTATGCTAAATTTTTAGGTAATTGATTTTTTTCCTTTACTTTTACGATTCGTTCTTATTGTATAAATTGCCCCTGTGGTGGGGTGCAACCTTGAGCAGAAATGCTTGAGATTTTTTTATGATACATCCTTATCGCTTTTTTGCATGGCCGCAATAAGTTCCGACTGCAAATAAAATTTTTTTCTGCCTTGGCCATGCTCTTTAATAATTCCGTCGCGGGTCCAGTTAAACATTGTTTGGTAGGAGACGCCTAAAAATTTGGCTGCTTGCCTTCTATTCTTACTTTCCGATAAATCGATTACCTTACTTGGTTCTGATCTCTCTTCCCTGAGTACTTCCCTTATGGTTTCCTTCAGGTCATCCTTGCTCGTTACGAATACTAATTGTGTCATTTTGTTTAAATAAGTTCAGTTAAAGGAATTTCAAAGAATGCTACAATAGATTTTAACTCCGATACATTCGGCTCAATTTCGCCCCTGTAAATCTGGCCCCAACGCTTCTGATTAATTTTCATTCCATCGTAAAACGATTGATTAGGCACAAACACAAAGTTTTTGCCCTCCTTTTCTTTAATGATTTTTTCAATTTTTGTCATGATTACTATTTTTACGTTCTATATTTCTGCACAAATATAAGTCATAGTTATATTAATACCAAATATTTTTAAATAAATATTCCATATAGTTATAATTATATTTTGACGGTATTTATTCCAAATAGTATTAATTTAGCGGAATGTTACTGCTAAAACACATAAAAGAAATACGAAAGGCAAAAGGTGTCAGTCAAAAACAAATGGCTGAAAAGTTAAATATTAGCCAACCGGCCTATCAAAAGATTGAATCTGGAGAGATTGTTTTAGGTATTGAGCGGTTTTTGGCCATTTGTAAAATTCTTGATATAAAGTCATACAATCAGATTCTTCCTGCAATAAATATAGATGCATCTGAGGAAATTACGAAAGTGCTTATCAGTGGTAGTATGGCATTCGAAATTATACACAAAAACGCGATGCATACAATTAAGTTAGTGGATGAACTTTCGGCTAAAATAGCAGTCTCTAATAAAAACACAAATGAAGATATTTTAAAAGACCTTGAATTTGTAATCAGCTATTTGAAGATAATTAGCGGTGAAAGCATGAAAAATGAATATAAGTTCAGGGAAATACAAAATTTAATGGAAAGCATTGATTAATCCAGTCTTCTTGTTCAATGGTCTAAAGATTTTTTATTGTTTGCTCTTTCCTTTAATAGTGATATTTACATTGGGCAATGTATAAAATATCGTCCTCTACCTTATAAACAAGCCTGTGTTCGCCTGTTATTCTTCGGGACCAGTATCCGGAAAGGTTTTGGCGCAATGCTTCAGGTTTACCGGTTCCTTCAAACGGTGTACGCTGGCACTCTTTTATAAGGGTATTTATTTTGTGTAATACCTTACGATCGGTTTCTATCCAGTACTGATAATCTTCCCATGCAGATTGATCCCAAAGTAAATCCATCCTGATTATTCGATTAAAGATTTTTTTAACAAATTACGCTTGCCATTTATATTATCAATCGAATTTTCGAGACGTGTGCGGTTGTTTTTGCTCCGGGTAAGGTGTAATGTTTCCTGTAAAGAATTGAATTCAGTCAGAGACATCATAACAACACTTTGCCCTTTGGGCCTGTGAACCACTAAAAGATCATCATCATTGGTAACAGCATCAAGACTGGCCTTTAGATTCTGCCTTAATTCGGAAAAATTTACTGCTCTCATAATTCATTCTATTTATTTCCGTACAAAATTAAGTACTTTATTTGTGATTTCCTAAAGATCTCCAAAAGCTGCGGTGAGTTTTTCAATTTTTAAATCTCTCGAAACTTGCAGGTATCTCCTTAGTGTTTTCTCCCTGGTTATTCCGGTAATTGATTTTATCATTTCAATATCCATACCTCTGTCATATGCCAGGCAAATAAATGTTTTCCGTGCCGTATGGGTTCCAATCAATTCAAATTTAGGCTTGTGTTCGGTAATCGTAATGTTTTTTTCAAAAGTTTTATATTCTGTTGGCGTGTTGATTAATGCCAATTTACAACATTCTTTTATATAGTCGTTTAATCTTTGGTTTGAAAATTTCGGCAAAAGCTTGTACTGTTCCGGGTATCGTTCGATTATTGTCGTGACACCCTGAAATAGTGGAATAATAACTTCCTTGTTTGTTTTTTGCGTAGTGATCTTAATCAGACCATCCGAAACATTGCCTTTAGTCAATCGCTGAAGATCGCAGTACCTTAGCCCGGTTAAACAGCCAAAACAAAAGAAATCCCTGGCATTCCTGAGTTTCAAATTTTCAAACTTAAAATTAATCAGCTGCTGCAGTTCCGGGAAGGTTAGATGAATGATTGAACCTTCTTTTTCCGGTGCTGAAAACCGCTTGTAAATGGTATTAGTATGGTAATCCCTTTCGTGGCTCCATGTCATAAAGGCTTTAAACTTGTCATTAATAGATGAAAGGTAATTATAGCGACGTGCGTTCGTGATCAGTACGTTTTCTTTTAATCGGTCAAAGAATACCAGGTTAATACTTTCAAAAGTCATTTTATACCTGGTAGTCGTTTCAAACTTCTTTAGGTAGTTCTTAATTGTTTTCCGGTTCCTGATGGTATTGGCTGCCCTCTCCAGTTCCCCGGCTTTTAAAAACTCTTCGTATGCCTCCCAGAACTCTTTTTTTACCGGGTTAAGTATTGATTCTTGTCCAATGTAAAAATTCTGAACAATTTCACTGGTGACCTGAATGTTTTGAAGTAAGCATTTACGAAAAAATTCCTTTGCTTTATATTGATAGTCATCGAGAAACAGATTTGTCTTTTCAAAATCGTTATCCTTTTCTTCTTTTCTTGGCTCGATTACTCTTTGTTTTTTTCGGTTCCAGTATTTTGGCTTTACCTCACCAATATTTTTCCAGTTATTTTTACCATCTATGACTACATTTGCCCTGATCGGGACACATCCCTTTTCGTTGGGTTTTTTTGCAGAGTCAATGTAATATTTTAGATTTGCCATATATTCTTAAACGATTTGCATTGCAATACTACAAAACAACCGGATAGCGGGGGAATAAATTGGGAAATTTTTTTGTAAATAAGTGTGATTAACATGAATTAATACGATCAAACAAAAATACAAATTCATCACATTTTCAAAGGGATTTATACAACTGCATACAACATGAAACATATGTGGCGATTTCCGCCCCGGGTACTGAAAACAAAGCCTTTATAATCATGGGATTATAAAGGCTTTTTCGTTTGCGAGTAACAAAATAGTAACACTAACAAACATAGTAACAAGAAAACCGCCTCAAATCTCATTGAAACGGTTTCCCTGGTCTGATTTAATGAACTAAAGTTCAAGATAGTTTCATGCAATATTCCAAAGTCCTAATCTTTAATGCAACGAACAGAAAAACCTCTTCCTATATAAACAGGTACCTTGCTGACATACGATCATCACGCATGTGCGGGATTGTACAAAATTGTAGGAGAGGGATCTTCTTAGTTCAGCTTTAATTTCTTATACCTGGTTTGATATGCTTGCAGATAGTTGCGTTTTGTATGTTCGCTTAAATAAGAGGCTTCGATCAGTTCGGTAACCTTATCTGAATTTGAAAGGATGTTTTCTAAAACTGCATCTGCCTGGCGCTTAATTAACTCAGCCAGTCCTGCCAGTAAATAAAATTGTTCCACGACTGTTCCTTTCGAGATATTTTTTGGTAAAAGCCCTTCATCCAATGCAAAATCAGAATCAGCAACATGTATTCGGGTATTAAGCAGATCATAAGCCGGACTCATTCGAAAATCACCAAGAGGAGTTTCCAAAAATGAGAAATTCTTAAAATGCGCATCACCATTTGAAAACAGGTAGTTAAACACAAGCAGCTTAAAAAGCTTTGGAGCTTCCGCTTTGTAGGCAGGTAAGAATTTTTTCATGAGCTCAAAAAGCTCCGAATAACTGCCTGAATATTTATAGTGTTCACCGTGCGTTTGAGGTGTTCTGCCTGCAATTGAGGCAAAATCTTCCTTTGCCCATTTGCTGCCGTCATCTCTTACATCAAATCTTTTCGTGATATATGCAGGTTCGCCATTCTTAAAAAAAATCATCGCATTCTCAGCTGTCTCGATATTGAAAACCTGTCGGGCAATTTGCATTGTCAGGTGCTCATTGGCCGGCATCTGGTCTGAGTTTTTACCAGTATTCGGGACAGGCTTCAGAATGTAAGTACCTTGTTCCCCTTCAGTAATCAATCGAAGCTTGTTTTTTTCCAACAGAAGCGAAAATTTTTCCTGTACCCCCGATATGGAAATTCGTTTAATGTTATCCAGAAAAAGCGCCTCTGTGGATTCGTTTGTAGCCGGTGAGTCATAGGGCAGAAAATGGTATACCTTTTTAGCATTGAACAAACGGTTAAGGCAAGTTCTACTGTAGGTATCATATCCTGACATCAGGGTTCCCGGACAATATTTTATTGTCGGAATGCTCATACAGGTTCCTGGATTTTTATTACCGTTACAGCCCCGAGGGTGTCGTATTTAGCCGTGGTGAGTAGCAAACCGAAGTAATCGTATTCGTCAATACGCATAAGCCTGCAAACAACTTGTTTATTTGAGCCCTCCGGCAGCATATTAAAAAAGAAGGGGAAAAGATAGTCAGCGTGATACTCTTGACTTGTCTTGGGCAAGGCAAGGCTTATAGATGGCTTTCCGTTATCCGCCATCCAAAGATCGTTGTACGTATAGGTGAAAAAACCATTGTCATCCTGCGTAAGAACTCCGGCCTCTTCTCCTTTATAGATTATTTTTGCCCTTCTCATGGTAGATTATTAAGATTCTTTACCTGCATACATACCTCCATCCCCAGCACATCAGCCAGTTTCTGCAATGTTTGCAGTGTAGGATTGCCTTTGCCACTTTCAAATTGTTTCAACGTACGAAGGCCGACTCCTGAGAGTTCTGCCAAGGTTTCCTGTGTAACCTGGAGCATTTCCCTTCTTTCTTTGATGCTTTTTATTAAATCGTCTAAGTGCATTACATGGCTCTTTTTAATGCAAATATAAGCAATAAATTAAATAAATACACTTAAGGTGCATTCTATTGCACAATATATAATTTTAGTGAGAGTCCTTATAAATTTCGAGCTATTTGTGCATTATATAGCACTTTATTGATTTAAAATGATTCTGCCTTAATTCGGAAAAATTTACTGCTCTCATAATCTATTCTATTTATTTCCGTACAATATTAAGTACTTTAAGGTTTCAGGGTGTATTACCAAAAATCAAGGGAGAAGAAGATTTAAATCTAATTTATTCCTTCAGCGGATGGCGGGGCATCATTCACCGCACTTCCCCAGATGCGATTGGCTTTCGGCCCCATCTGAAGCACCAGTTTACCACCGGAAATCAAATCTGAATGATTGAACCAGGGCTTGTTCCATGGCTTACCATCTAACGTCGCCGACTGGATGTATTTATTTTCGGCAGAATTATTGATCGCTTCAACTTCGAAAAATTTGCCGTTGCCAAGATCCATCCGGACATTATCGAACATCGGACTTCCAATGTTGTAAGCGGGCATACCCGGAGTGACCGGATAGAATCCCATGTATGAAAAGACAACAAATGAAGTCATTCCTCCCCCATCTTCATCACCGGGAACCCCCATCAAATCATTCCTGAACCATTGGTTAAGCAATGTGCGAATACGTTTCTGCGTCTTCCACGGTTGACCGGCATAATTGTACAAGTAGGGGATATGCAAAGCTGGTTCATTCGACATCGAAAACTGACCTACATTGCCCGTCTGATCAGGAAGTTGCGCATAAAAAGCATATTTACCTTTGCCCAAAGGTTGCGAAAACATGGCGTCGAGGTTATTGATGAACTTTTCGTTGCCGCCCATCAGGCTGATCAGATCCGAAACATTGTGCTGAACATCCCATCTGTATAACCAGGCGTTGTTCTCACCGTAAGTTTCGCGTGCGCCTAAACCTCCTGAAAACACGTAATCGAAAGGTTCGATGAACTTCCCGTCGCTGTCTTTCGGATGAAAGAAACCTGTTTTTGGATTGAATACATTGCGGTAATTATAAGAGCTCTTCAGAAAGTATTTATAATCGGCGGTCTTGCCAAGCTCTTTGGCGATCTGCGACAAACACCATTCGTCGTAGGAAGTTCCAAGCGTTACAGCAATCGGCTGGCGGCGCTCGAACGAATGAACTTCGGGAATGGTTTCTGTTTCTCCTGCTTTTAAAGCGGGAATAAATCCGTGTTCTTTGTAGAATTGGTCGAGTTTCCCGGCAGGTTTACCAGACCATGGCGCCAGTGTTTTTTCGGTGATTCCACCTTTACATGCCAGGTAAGCTTTCTCCAGATCAAACCCGCGCAAACCTTTTCGGTAAGCATCGATCACAGAAGCAACACCATGGTTTGAATTCATCCGGCGACTGTCGCCTGTGATTTCAGGGAAAGTTGGCATCCAGTTGTGCTCCATTTGCCCGGCCATCTCGACAAAAGAATGAAGGATATTCTCTTCTTTCTTCGGATCAATCAACACACGCAACGGATGATGGGCACGGTAGGCATCCCAGATCCAATCATCGGTAAAGAAGGGCGTTCCAAGGTCGTTATGAACAGTTCCATCAAAGGCACTGTAATACCGGCCATCTTCCGAGATGCAGACCGGACGTTCGAAAGTGCGGTAAAAAGAGGTGTAAAAAATCGTTTTCTCATTATCGGAGCTTCCTGTAACCGCTATTTTACCAAGCGATTCGTTCCAGGTTGCACGTCCTTTCTGAGCAAGGGCTTTCAGATCGTAATTCTGAATCTCACGATTTAGATTTTTCTTTGCCTGGGCTTCGTCGATAAAAGAAATGCCATAGCGCAAGTGAAGCGTTTTTGTCCCTTTCGCAAACTTCAGTACAACACTTGCATTTTTCCCATTCGCTTCCATTCCTTTTACAAGACCCTCTTTCGTTAACAGCGAAATACTTACAGGCATTTGTTCTGGTAACAGGTAAAGATAGACGCGGGTTTTGTTTTCAATCTCCTGAAAACCAGAAACTGCTGTTCCATCCCACTTCAATCCTCCGTTACGCGAGTTTAGCACAAGATAGGGTGGAAGATCCCGGCCAAAATTCAGTTCATACAAAGCCGATTGGTGTGATACGGCAAACTGAACTTCCGTTTGCTGTTCATCCAAATAAACAGCATAGGAATACGGTGTGATCTTTTCCTGATCGTAACTGTACGAAACAACAGGTTGGAGTTCTTTTTCATCACCCTGGAAAGAGCTCAGATTGAAAGCTGAACTTCCGCGGTGGCTGGTGATAACCAGGGGCAAACCATGCAACAGATCACCCGTAAAATCGCCCCTTTCGGGATAAACCCGCAGAATACTGTTTGGCAGATGAATCGTCGGGAATGTTGGTACCAGCAGATGACTGATGTTTCCAATGTACGGATTAACATAGTCGACAGGCTGCTTTTGTGCGGAAGCCCCTGCTGCAAATCCTAATAGCAGGATCGTTAATCTCCAAATACTGAATGATGGAATGATTCTCATTGATATAATTTTAGTTTTAATGAAGTGAATTCAAAAAATCATGATATTTTCTAATCATATTTTCCTTAATCTGAGGATATTTTCCAGACAGATCGGTACTTTCTGTCGGATCATTCTCAAGATCAAACAATAGCATCTCACCTTCCATTTTTTCAGGTTTTACTCCCGGATAATCAGCGGGGGTGGCCTGAGCCATTGGAGCGATGATCGTTGTACCATCCGGACCTCTAGCGTCTTTCCAGTTTGTAAGATCAACTTCTTTATAAAAGTCAGGTTTTCTCAGGAAGAGTTTCCAATTCCCATCACGAATTGTTCGTATCGTTGTATCTTTCATCGTAAAGATGGGTGGGTGATGGCTTGATTTACCTTTAATGATCTCCGAAATATCCTTTCCATCCAGTTTAATCTTTGAGTCAGTCTTAATATTACTTAGCTTCATGATGGTTGGCAAAATATCGGGCGACCAGCACGGAGTCGTAATTGTTTTTCCCTGAGGAAATTGCTGCGGGTACCTTATGACAAATGGAACCCGGGTTCCACCTTCCCAGTTTGTGGCTTTCATACCTTTTAATCCTCCTGTGTTGCCACCATACCATGGCCCGTTATCCGACATAAAAATGAGTATCGTATTTTCCAGAATGCCAAGCTCTTTTAATTTATTAGTCACTTCGCCCACCGACCAGTCTAATTCGCGAATAACGCTGTTGTATAACTCCTGGTGATCTCCCTTCGAATAAAAATCAGCCGAGGCAGCCAGCGGTTTGTGCGGCATGGCATGTGCCAGGTAAAGAAAAAACGGTGAGTGTTGGTTTCGTTGAATAAAATCCAGCGCTTTGGAAGTATATTTTTGTGTCAATAGCCGCT
>JAAFHB010000156.1 GCA_010906965.1 Mariniphaga sp.
CTCACGAACTTTCAGAACTACGTTGAAAACTTTGCTGAAAAGTTTGGCGTACCAGTTGTTGGAGAGGATAAATCCATGCCTAATGCCAGTGCCAATGGTATCACAATCATCAACTTTGGGATGGGAAGTCCGAATGCCGCCACGATAATGGATCTGCTCAGTGCAATCATGCCAGAAGCTGTTCTCTTTCTTGGGAAATGCGGAGGCTTAAAACGAAAGAGTGAACTTGGCAGTTTAATCCTGCCTATTGCAGCAATTCGAAGTGACGGTACTTCAAATGATTACCTGCCACCTGAAGTGCCTGCCCTGCCCGCTTTCAGTCTTCAGCGCGCGGTATCCTCAACAATTCGCGACTTGGGTCTCGACTACTGGACCGGCACTGTGTTCACTACCAATAAAAGAGTTTGGGAATACGACGAACGATTTAAAAAGTACCTAAGTAAGACCAGGGCAATGGCCATCGATATGGAGACCGCTACGATCTTTACAGTGGGGTTTTGCAATCAGATTCCTACAGGTGCCTTGTTACTGGTTTCCGACCAACCGATGATCTCCACCGGGGTAAAAACGGCTGCAAGCGACAAAGAAGTGACGCTTAAATATGTGAACAGGCATCTCGAAGTCGGCATCGGCGCTTTAACCGAAATAATTAATGATGGACGTTCGGTAAAACACCTGAAATTTTAATCGTTATGGATTACAGCCAGATTATTGCTGATCTTAAAAATAAAAATTACTCACCGGTCTATTTCTTCGAAGGGGAAGAGCCTTTCTTTATGGATCGGATCAGTGATTTTATTCTTGAAAATGTGCTTACCGAGGATGAGAAAGGGTTCAATCAGACCATTCTGTACGGTAAAGATCTTAGTCTTGATTCAATAATGACTGCGGCTAAACGGTTTCCGATGATGGCCGAACGACAGGTTGTTGTAATCCGCGAAGCCCAGAATATCAAAAATATAGAAGACCTGGCGCCTTATGTTGAAAAGCCAATGCGGTCAACAATTCTGGTGTTTAATTACAAATATAAGACGATCGACAAACGGAAGAAACTTTACAAGGCACTTCAGAAAAACGGCGTTTTCTTAGAATCGAAACCATTGTACGAAAACCAGGTGCCGGCATGGATTTCGAAATATTTAAAAGAGAAGAACCTTGGGATCGATCCGCGAGCAGCCCAAATGATTACAGATTTTGTTGGGAGCGATCTCCAAAGGATCGTGAATGAGCTCGAAAAAGTAACGATCTCATTGGTGCCGGGAACCAGCATTATGCCCGAAGATGTCGAAAAAAACATCGGCATCAGCAAGGAGTTTAATACTTTTGAGCTCACAAATGCGCTTGGGAATAAGGATATCCTGAAATCGAACCGGATCATCAACTACTTTATCGACAACGAAAAACAGCACCCATTAACAGTAATCATCGGAATGTTGGTTACTTATTTCCGGAAATTGCTTATTTATCACTCCATTGAGAACAAATCGGATCGCACAGTTGTGGCACAAAAGCTGGGGGTAAATCCGTTTTTCATCTCTGATTACTCCAATGCAGCGCGCAATTACAGTCTTGACAAAGCGGTTCTTATCATTTCGATGATGCGCGAATATGATTTACGATCGAAAGGTGCCCGCGGGGGCTCAACCAGTAATGGCGACTTATTAAAAGAACTTGTATTTAAAATTTTACATCTATAAAGAATGGGAACAATTACCATAATGCTGATTCTGATTATTGCGTTGACCTCGGCTTTTGCATTTAAGCAAAAGGACATCATGGCTCAATTGCAATTCAATGCTTATCAAATCGTTCATCGTCATCAATATTACAGGATGTTAACCCACGCATTTATCCATGCCAACTGGGAGCACCTGATCGTAAATATGATTGTACTCTTTTCGTTTGGCACCCTGGTTGAGCGCTATTTCCAAATGTACTTTGGAACAATCGGCACCACCTATTACCTGATCCTGTTTTTCGGATCTGTGATCTTTTCAAGCCTTTTGTCTCTTTACAAACAACGAAATAACCCATACTACAACGCGATAGGTGCATCGGGTGCCGTTTCTGCGATCCTTTTTACGGCCATCTTTTTCGATCCATGGAGCAACATTTATTTTTTCGGAATTTTGCCCATACCCGGAATCCTTTTTGGCGGATTGTATCTCTATTACTCTTATTACATGAGCGCCAAAAAATCGGATAACATTGGTCATGATGCCCATTTCCTGGGAGCTGTTTTCGGATTTTTCTTCCCTGTAATCCTTCAACCTTCGTTGTTCATGGATTTCATTAAAGTGCTTTTTAGTGGGGGAACAGGTCAGTAAAACAAATTAATTCCACATGAAAGGCGGCTATATCCTCTATAATGGTAAGTTTTATCGCGAAAGCGAAACTTTGTTTACTGGTGCGGATCTCTATAGATTGAATACCGGAATCAGGGAGTCGTTTAGAACGGAGAATAACCTGGTGATATTTGCCGAAGATAACTTTAATTACCTGATCAATTCATTGCTGTCGATTGGACTGCCAATACCAAAAGACTGGGAACTTCCACGTTTTGTGCGCGATGTTTCGCGACTATTGAATAAAAACCATTTCTACTTGGCAGCAAAAGTGGTTATTCATTTGATCCCTGGTACTTCCGGAACCGACTATTTGTTGACGGCAGAGGAAGTTCCAGTGGGGTTTTACCCGATCAGTGAAGGTGGATTGCTGATCGATTTTTTTGATGAGGGGGCCAAAGCGCCTTCTATCTATCATGCTTACGAACCTTCGAGCCGGTTTGTGTGGATCGCCGCAACCCGCGCGGCACTTTCAAAATCAAAAGATAATTTAATCCTTTCGAATAACGAAGGATTTGCCTGCGAATCAATCGGAGGAACATTTGGTTACCTGATTGACGGAACGGCAGTATTCCCTGCTCCGGAAGCGCAAGGTTACTGTCCACCGATCCTTGGTGTTGTTATGGAATGTGCTGAACAGTTTGGTTTTGAAGTTACCGAAAAGAAGGAGATCAGTCACGAGGATCTTTTGCTTGCTGACGAAATGTTTTTAATCGACAATTGTCTGGGTATTCAACTGGTTTTGGGACTTGACTCCAGAAGATATTACACAACTGGCACAACGAATATTGCAGTAAGATTAAGTGAAATGGCAAGGGAGGAACATCTCAGACTTGGAATTTAAGAATTCGGGGGGTATTTTTTAGGTGATATCGCACTCTAATTCGAATTCGGATCTTCGGGGAAATTGCGCCAGGTTTTATAATGCCCACCGGCCTTTATCACACTTTCAACCCAAAAATTCTGGTCACTTTTCATGATCTGTTTGATATTTGTTTCGGTCACAAGCCATGAATTTTCTGTAATCTCATCGTCAAGCTGTCCGGCACTCCATCCCGAATATCCCACAAAAAACTTTATCTGATCAGATTGTGCTTTCCCGGTTGCGATCACAGATTTCAAATCTTCGAAGTCGCCACCCCAATACAAATCCTCCTTGATCTTGATACTTCCCTTGATCATATTTCCCAAAGTATGGATGTAAAACAAGCTATCGTTTCCCACCGGTCCACCAACAAATACTTCATCCGTATAATTCGGGAAATCTATAAATAATTCATTGATTGGTTTTTCGAATGGTTTATTCAGTATAAACCCAACGGCGCCATTTGGCGAATAATCGGCCAGTAATACTGTCGAACGACTGAAATAGTTTCCAGGTAAAAATGGTTCGGATATCATAATCCGGCCTTTTTGTGGCGCAATTTTGCTTTGTATTTTGAAAAAATCAAAATCGACTTTCATAGCGCTTAGGTTTTTAAAGATTACAAATTCGCTTGTTTCCTAAATACACTTCCCTGTTTAATACAAGATGATTTATACCTTAAACGTTTCAAAGATGCTATTGGTTTTAAATAAGTTGCGGGAAACCATCACAACTTCGAAAAAATCAGCTTTTCATTATGAATCTTTACTTCTTTTCGATGACCACAAATATATCTTCGTTCTTTTTCTTCATTAGAAACTGCTCGCGTGCAAATTTCTCGAGGTTTTTCGAACTGGTCTGAAGTTCTTTCAGCCGATCGCTATCCGCCGTAATTTTTTCTTTGTAATAGGTACTTTCAACCCTGTATCTCTTCAGTTTGTTCAGATTCTGACGTAGGAATAGGATGTTATGGTCGTCGAGAAAGATCATCCAAACACTAAAAACCAAAAATGCGAACAGGTATTTGTTCGTGATTGTTTTAAAAAGCGCTTTGGGAATAATCGGTTTCATCTAAACTCTAATATAAAGTGCAAATTAACAGAATCCTCTTCAAAATAAAAAGTGGAACCTGTTTAAAGTTTATCTTTACCCTGTAACAAGCTTAAAAATTGACCGCCATGGATTTTAAATCATTAGTAATAACACGCCAAAGCGACAGGAGTTACCTCGATCGTCCTGTTGAAAAGGAGAAACTTGCCGAAATTCTGGAGTGTGCCCGATTGTCGCCTTCGGCATGTAATGCACAACCGTGGCATATCATTGTTGTAGATGATCCGGAAATGAAAAACAAGATTGCCGATGCAACTTCTGAAAAAATATTGGGGATGAATCACTTCACGAAACAAGCGCCGGTACATTTGGTGATTGTTGAAGAGCCTGCAAACCTTACTTCGAACTTTGGGAGTTGGGTGAAGCGGAAGCAATTCCCGTTAATCGACATCGGAATTATGGCCGGTCATATTTGTCTGGCCGCAGCTTCTTCAGGTCTCGGAAGTTGTATGGTTGGTTGGTTTGACGAAGGCAAGGTGAAGAAAATACTCGGCGTTCCATCTTCAAAACGGGTACAACTCATTATTACGCTCGGATATCCTGCTCTAAAAACCAGGCCAAAAATCCGCAAAGCGATCGATAAAATCGTTTCTTACAATGGATATGGAAATTGAATTTTCTTAGAGAAGTTAAAAAATGATTTTCTGTTTCACTCTTTTCCCTTATCCTTCCTCCTTAAATTCTTTATGTATTCTTTATTGTAGGCATCACCTCTATTAACAAGATATTCGAAATTCACAGTATTGTTTACTACGGTTAAAATAAAAAAGGCGCGGTAGTCACCTATCCTGATACGGTAAGCATTACTGAAATTTGTAAGTTTCTTGCAATCGGTTAATTCTTCAATGGATTCAGCAACTTTAACCTCTTTGATTTTCTCTTGAAGGGTGTTTTTGTATTTCCCTGATAGTTTTAGTGCTGCTTTGATGAATGATTTGGAATACAATAAATTCATAGCTCAAGCCATTTTTCAAATTCTTTCGTTTCTTCTTTTGTGGCTATTGTTTTTCCTTCCAAATCAGTTTTAAGTAATTCCTGATAGATATCCTCATCACTTATTATTTTTGCTTGTGAAATCAATAGATTTTCAATAAAGGATTTCAGATTTTTACCTTCGGCAGCAGCCATGATTGATAGATTTCGGAAGGTGTCTTCCGGTATATCTATTATTTTTCTTTTGAATGCTGTTGTATTCATAGCTTCTATTTTTTACAAATATATTATATATATATTGCATACGCAATTTGACAATAGAAGATTTAAACCCAAGAATTGCGTTTAAAAGTGAGATTCGGTTGTATAAAAGATTTCTCTGAATTAAAAAGATGGCTATTCCATTTGCAGGATCGACTTTCTATTCTTGAATTGACGTTTTCATAATCCTATCTGATTTTATGTGTATTGATTAGTTGCGTTTAATCAACTCATCGATCACCTTTCCAGTAACTGATGAAGGTGGTGCAATCCCCAGAAAAGCAGCAATGGTTGGAACAATATCTGTTGCATTCGTCCTTCTCATCGTTGTTCCCTTTGTGATTCCGGCACCGTACCAAACCAGCGGAACCTGGCTGTTATCGGTGTAATCGACCGGATTAAACTTCTCGCGCGGCTGCCAGCCATCTTCATACTTGATCAGCACGTCACCCGATCTTTTTATATGATAATTGTTCTGAAAGGGTTCCAATGGTCCGCCCGGAAAGTTATCCGCTTCGATTTCGTGTGCGGCCTTGGCATAGGCAATTCCTTCAAACTGATTTAAAAAAGATGCAACTGCAATCTGCATCTCCTGAAGATTAACTTTCTTTTTCTCGATCAATTCACGATTCAGGTAAATCTGCTGATTGGTGAACAATTCAATCCAGCTACCGTCGCCATATTTGATGTTCAGGTACGATTTCAGCAAAGCCACTGCGCCATCAGGATTGAAAACCCCGGCGGTCAAACGGTATTTTTCTTTCAGGTATTCTGCCGGATACGAAATGCTGGTTAAACCGGTCAGATAAATCAGCAGATTATCGGCTCCATAGCCCGTCTCAACGTATTTCAACAGCTCTGCAATGTCCTTGTCCAGACGCAGGTAGGTGTCTTCCATCTCGACAGAAAACGGACCGAAGGAATATCGCTCATAATCCATTGAAGAGAATACAACCGTAAGGATATCGGGAACAAGATCGTAGCCAATCTGTTCTTTTGGAATCATCTGGATTGTAAAGTCCTTAACCATCGTATTCCCCCATGGAGTCGTCTTCAAGACCTTGTAACTTCCCCCTGTTTCCTTTTTTAATTTGCTCATATCGAACGGAAAGGTGTTGTATTTTCCGAGGTAACCGGTTTCGTTTAATGAGGCATCTGCAATACTTTCGGTATAGGTAATCTGATCTTTAAAAGGTACCCAGCTCATGCCAAAATACGAATCGGCCATCTTCAATTCGTTGTAATCGAAGGCCCATTTTGGAAAAGTTTCGACGTAATACGAGCTTGAAATCATTTTACCCGAGGTTTTGTCGAACCAATAGGCGCCATTGGCTGCATGACCGGCTGCAAAGACGGCTGAATTGTCGTTCAATGCCACGCTGAAAACCCTCGATTTCCCTTTTGTTATCAACTTTAGCTGATCGCCCAGCGTTGGTGTCATCAGGTTTTTTGCCGATCGCCCGCCTTCTTTCGAATCGGACCCGACCGAAATATAGAAATTGTCGTTGATTGCATTTACCTCTTTGTTCTTCAAACGGTCGATCCAAACGTCGTTGACGATTCCGTGTCGCGAAGGATCAGTTCCTGTCGAAAGCGTGGCCATATTTACCGATTTACGTTGCAGTAAATTATCATAGTGATGATTGGCGCAAATAAATCCCCTTGAATACAATCGTTGAAAGCCACCTTCACCAAATTTATCCCAGTAACGCTCGATGTAATCGGGATTGAAATCTTCGATCACGATGCCAATCACCATGCGGGGAGTGTTGGCTGATATGGTGGTATGTCCTTGTGCCATTACAAAAAAAGGAAGGCAGCATCCGGTTATAAGTGTCAGAAACTTTTTAAACATTATCTGAATATTTTTGGCTGAAAATTACTTATTTGTTTTATTGATAGGGGAGAGGCGTCTTTCAATCTACCAGTTTTTATAGGGATTCCTTGCAAGAAATGAATTGAAATAGCGAACATCACCGGTGACCTCCTGACCAATCCAGGACGGAACCGCAAAGGTTTCGTCTTCCGAATTTAATTCAATTTCGGCTACGACTAAACCTTCGTTCTGCCCTTTAAATTCATCGACTTCCCAGATTTTTCCTTCGAATAAAATCTTTGTCCTGTATTTCTCGATGGCTGGCAAAGCGCATAATTGGAGCATCTCTGTTGCTTCTTCCACCGGAATCGCGTATTCGAACTCCTTACGGCTAAACCCGACTGATGCCCCTTTGATGGTGAGGAAACCATTCGGCCCGGCAATCCTGACCCGAACCGTTCTTTCTCCGTCTGCCACCAGATAACCCTGTGCATAATGGACAGGAACACCTAACGACCGCCAGTGATCGTTGCGCAACAAGTATTTACGCTCAATTTCCATTCCCATAACAACTTATTCTAAATAGACTTAAAATCAATTTCCAGGAAACGGGTTACCTCCGTCTTCCATCGGGTCTCCACAAACGTTGCATGGTTTGGATGATTATTGTAGGTGTCGTAAGCCGTTTTGTCTGCAAAAACCATTGAGAAACCGTAGGAATAATCATTCTTTAAACTTACCTGGTTAAAAACCTGGAAGTTCTGAACAACTGGCAGATTACTTAAAATATGCTGACCGTCTTTGAGGAATTTTTCAGCCAAAGCGGACCCTTTTTCATGTCTCAGATCGAAGATAACCATGTGCTGAATCTCTCCGTTTTTAAGCGGAACCGGTAGGGTGCTTTCCATTGTATTTGAATTATTTGACATTAAAGGCATCGCTGCAAATGTGGCCAAAGTACCGATACCTAAACGTGTAAAAAATTTCCTTCTTTCCATGCTAATTTTTAATTTGATAAAACTATCGAAATTTTCGATACAAAACGTTAATCAGCGATATTCATTCCGCCGCTATCAGACCTAAATTCTTACTTTTGTATCAAAATGAACATATAATGATGAATCCAGTCAAAGAAGTATGTGTTGAATCATATCAGGAAGCAATATTAGCAGTGGCAGCGGGTGCTACGCGGATCGAACTTTGCGAGAACTTATCATGCGGAGGAACAACACCGTCATATGGGACAATCAAAAAGACGATCGAAAAACTGCAGGTTCCGGTGATGGTAATGATCCGGCCACGCGGAGGTGACTTTTGTTACACGATGGATGAGTTTGAGATCATGCGCGAGGATATCCGGATGTGTAACCTGCTGGGAGCCTCCGGCGTTGTTTTTGGGTTGTTAAATCGCGATAACAGGATCGATATTGAAAGAACCTCCGAATTGATTGAATTGGCAGATCCAATGCCCGTTACCTTTCACAAGGCAATTGATGATTCGCATGATCTTTTGCACTCGGTCGCTCAATTGAAGAAGATTGGAATCAGCCGGATTCTCACATCCGGTGGACAAACCACAGCAGTACAGGGAGCCGAAATGCTCCGTAAAATGATCGAAATAGCCGGTGATCAGCTAAAGATTATCGTTGCCGGAAAGGTAACTCTTGAAAATTTTGAGGAGATCAAACTTCTTATTCCATCGGACGAATATCATGGAAGAAGGTTGGTGAAGTTTTAACAAAACTAAAAATTGCAGACTTCACCTTAAATTAGAAAATTAGTTGGCTGTCTATTTATGAAGGCCATCGAATAAATAAATTATCATCTCAAATTGTAATTTTGAGCCATTTGCTGAGCCGGATTAATCTGTAGAAGTCAAGACTTCGTTTGACAGTAGGGATATCTGAATTAATAATTCAATGCGTTTTTAAGGCGTCGTCTCTTGAAATGTGCGGTTAGTTTTAGGGGATAAGATTGCGCTATTTACATTCCTCTTATCTTTTCGGAGAAGAACCTTACTCAAAAACAAGAATGGGCATGCTTCATCAGAATTATTTATTGAGTAAGTCATTTAATCGTCTCTGAGCCTCATGTAGCTCAATATCAGTAAATAAAAATTTATATTCTTCTTTTAAAACCAAGAACTCTACTGATAAATATAGTTTACCTAATTCGCTTAATTTATACAATCCTTGTTGTGAAGAATTAATATTAGACAATAATTTTTTTGCATAAATAAGTCCACCGTACTTTCTAACAGCCCTTAAATAATAATTCGCCCAATAACCGGTTTCTCTTCCTACATTTCTATATAAAGCCAGCATTTCTCCATCAAATCTGACATGAATATCAATATTGTCTTCCTCAGCCTTTTCTATATCTGCATTAAACTCTTCAATGCTCATCGGTTTCATATCTTCTTCCTTTTGTGACAAGTAAGATCTACGGATCTTGTCCATTTTGGTGATAACATGAACATCACTAATCTGGGCAATCCATTCAATTAATTCTAATTTTTTTAGTTGTATGTCCATATTCAATGAGTTAAACTTCTTAATGCAAAGCTAATAAATCTTTATCTCTTATTGACGATTGATTATACCACAGTTTTAAAATCAATCCTACTCAATCTTTAAGGAAGTCATGGACAGTCTTTCGCACCAATCTGACAATACAAACGATTGAAAATCATTATTAAAAATTAATACTTTCAGGATATCCTATCCGGATTACTAAATTCCTTTTTTCAACGCAAGGGTTCTTAAAGCAGGTGATTTCCATGCAGCAAACGAAACAATCAGCAGCGTCATCACACCCCCGAAAACAACGGAGGGGATAAGTCCCATAAAGCGGGCAGCAACACCCGATTCGAAAGCACCCAGCTCGTTCGACGATCCGATAAAGATGCTGTTAACAGCCGCGACTCTTCCTTTCATCTCGTTGGAAGTAAATATCTGAAGGATACTTGCCCTGACGATTACACTCACATTGTCGAATACGCCACTCATAAATAAGCAAAAAGCCGAAAGTACAAAGCTGGTTGAGAGCGCAAAAACGATGATGCTGACCCCAAACCCAAAAACGCTGTAAAGTAACTGAGGACCGGAACGAGTGACGGGTGGTTTGAAGGTGAGAATGACTGACATCATTATTGCCCCGATGGCGGGACAGGCACGTAAAAATCCAAGTCCTTCGGGACCAACTTTTAAGACATCGGATGCAAATACAGGGAGCATCGCTACTGCTCCGCCAAATAAGACAGCAAACATATCGAGTGTGAAAGCACTCAATAATACTTTGTTATCAAACACATAGCTAATGCCTTCTTTGATCCGGATGAAAATCCCTTCAGCGGCTCCTGCTACCTGTACGACCTTTCCCGGATTTTTAATAAACAACACCAGGATTGAACACAGGAGGTAAAAACCAAAAACAAGTGCGTAGGCTGGAATAATTCCGAAGAACCCGTAAACCAATCCGCCCAGGGCGGGACCAGTGACGGCTGCAATATGCCAGGTTGTACTGCTCCAGGTTGCTGCTGCTGTGAGCTGTTCGCGGCGGACGAGCTGACCAAGTAAGGCGGTGTTGGCAGGCATTAAAATACCACGAACCAAACCGGTTATAAATATTGTCACAAATATGGGAGCGATTCCAAACATCTGGTGCATATGAAGCGAAGGGATGCTGTAAAAGAATAAGAGTGCCGAACCTATCAATAGAAGAAATGTCGTGTTGAATATGATCTTTTTACGGTTCCAGATATCGACATAGTGTCCTGCAAATAAGGCAATGCTAACCTGCGGAATTACTTCGGTCAGGCCAATCATTCCGAGCGATAGCACATCTTTTGTGATGTTATACAACTGCCAGCAGACAATTACCGACTGCATGCAGTCGGTATTTTAATCTATATCTGAATTTGATTTTTAATAATCTGATATTTAACGAATTAATGTTTCTTGCATCGGGTCCCGCTTATGAAGTGCCATTTGGTAGGGTAATTTAATTTACCCTTTGCCTTTCCCTGAACCACGGAGTAAAACAATTCATAAATGGTACGGATTCATTTTGTAATACATTTATGAATTTAAAGTGCGGATGATTCATTAATTTTGTAAGTAGTAAAAAGGAAAGGAATAAACTGATTAGGCTTTAAAATTCAATTTTTAAGTGATACGGGAATGTTTTACACTTTAAGTTTTTAACAAGCTGTTGAGATTCTCCCAATAAATCGAAGTAAGATAATGGAGTAAATAAGCAGGAATAGAGAATCAAAATTCATAGTATTACAGAATTATTAGTAATCGAGAATTATTTTATACACATTATTAACTCATATAGTGAAGGACAATCGGTAATACTGAAAAAATATTTATCAAATAATCCATTGCTTTTAAGAGGTTATTTTTAAAAATAAGTATGATTATACTTATGGGTACAATGATATACCTATGATGAATTATTGCCAATTTTCCCCCTGAGATGGAGAGTTTAACCTCCCCGATTTTTTGAGATTCACCCGACCGGACGATTTAAACCCTGTTTGATAGAGAAATTTAATTTAC
>JAAFHB010000157.1 GCA_010906965.1 Mariniphaga sp.
ATCCACAACATGTCAAATCCGCGCAATACATCCAGTGACTGAAGCCGCTCCTGGATTTTCGGTTCAATTTTTTTCGCTTTCATCCGTAAAGAATTTAGTTTGCATCAAAATTAAAAAATTAATCATAAGACACGTTTGCTTGTGATAAAATTGTGTAAAAATAAAAACCGACAGGCAGACTTGTCTTATCAACCCGATTTTGCTCATGTCTCTTCACGCTGTCGTTTTGTCACAAAAGATGACACTACGATTTAATTTTTTGCATTTTTCTGTGCCAATATTGCCAAAAAAAGCTGTTTGTCAATATTGGCACAACGATTGGTAGGGTAAGAGTATTAGCATTGAAAATTGAATCAACAGTATAAATATAACAATAGAAAAATGGGAAAAATTATTGGAATTGACTTAGGAACAACCAACTCCTGTGTTGCCGTAATGGAAGGTAACGAACCTGTGGTCATCCCCAACAGCGAAGGCAAACGTACTACCCCTTCGGTAGTAGCATTTGTTGAAAATGGCGAACGTAAAGTTGGAGATCCAGCTAAACGTCAAGCGATTACCAACCCTGCAAAAACTATATCCTCCATTAAACGGTTTATGGGTGAGCCTTATGCAAACTTGTCAAAGGAAATCAAAAGAGTTCCTTTCTCCGTTATTGCAGGAGATCATGACACGCCAAGGGTAAAAATCGACGACCGTTTTTATTCTCCTCAGGAAATTTCGGCAATGGTTCTTCAGAAAATGAAGAAGACTGCCGAGGATTATCTGGGTCAGGAAGTGACAGAAGCGGTAATTACGGTACCTGCCTATTTTAATGACTCGCAACGTCAGGCAACAAAAGAAGCCGGCGAAATTGCAGGTTTAAAAGTACGTCGTATCATCAACGAACCAACTGCCGCTTCATTGGCTTATGGTCTCGATAAGATGCATAAAGATATGAAAATCGCTGTTTTTGACCTTGGTGGTGGGACATTCGATATTTCAATCCTTGAATTAGGCGAAGGCGTTTTTGAAGTTAAATCTACCGACGGTGATACTCATCTTGGTGGTGATGATTTCGATCAGGCAATTGTTGACTGGTTGACAGACGAATTCAAAAAAGACGAAGGTGTTGACTTGCACAAAGATGCAATGGCGCTGCAACGTTTGAAAGAAGCTGCTGAAAAAGCTAAAATCGAACTTTCAAGTTCTACACAGACAGAGATCAACCTGCCATATATTATGCCGGTTAACGGGGTGCCAAAGCATCTTGTAAAATCACTTACCCGCGCTAAGTTCGAACAATTGTGCGACAAATTGATCAATGCAACAATGGAGCCTTGCCGCAAAGCATTAAAGAATGCCGGTATGACCATAAAAGATATTGACGAAGTTATTTTAGTTGGTGGTTCTACACGTATTCCTGCCATTCAGGAAAAAGTACAGGAACTTTTCGGAAGAGTACCCTCGAAGGGTGTTAACCCCGACGAAGTTGTTGCCGTTGGTGCAGCCATTCAGGGTGGTGTCCTTTCAGGTGAAGTAAAGGACGTTTTATTACTCGACGTTACTCCGTTATCTTTAGGTATCGAAACCATGGGTGGCGTAATGACAAAATTGATCGAAGCCAATACAACGATTCCAACCAAAAAAGCAGAAACATTTACTACCGCTGCCGATAGTCAACCTTCTGTTGAAATCCATGTGCTTCAAGGCGAACGCTCAATGGCTCAGGGAAATAAGACGATTGGTCGTTTCCATCTTGACGGATTACCACCTGCACAACGTGGTGTACCTCAGATTGAAGTTGCTTTCGATATTGATGCCAACGGGATTCTTCACGTTACAGCAAAAGATAAAGCAACTAATAAGGAACAATCAATCAGAATTGAAGCAACGACAGGTCTCACCGATGATGAAATCAAAAGGATGAGAGATGAAGCTGCTGCAAATGCAGAATCGGATAAACAGGCTGTAGAAAAAATTGAAAAGCTGAATCATGCCGATACGTTGATTTTCCAGACTGAAAAACAACTGAAAGAGTTTGGTGACAAACTACCAGCTGATAAAAAAGCTCCAATTGAAGCGGCTTTAGGTAAACTTAAAGATGCGCATAAAGCTCAGGATTTAAGTGGAATTGATGCTGCAACTGCAGAATTAAACACTGTGTTCCAGGCAGCATCGCAGGAGATGTATAATGCATCCAGTGCACAAGGTCAGGGTGGCCCGGCCGGCGGTCCTCAGGATGGCGGACAAGGCGCTCAACAGACAGGTCCAAAAGGCGATGGCGAAGTAACCGACGTTGACTTTGAAGAAGTCAAGTAGAGTCGATTAAAAACGATAATCAAAAATAGGGAAACCGCAGTAAATATCTGATTTACTGCGGTTTTTATTTTTTAAAAATTCCGGCAGTCAACTTCGGACAACGGCTGACAAGAGTGAGCCGTTTGCATATAGAAGCTATATTCACCGCCATACTTTTGCCTAAAGAGCCCAAAGAACAGCCCGCAAAATTGAGATACGATGAAAGCGGATGTTATAATATTGCAAGATTACGGCTATTAAATTGATGTTCTCATCAGACTTTTAATTAACTGCAAAGGGGGTTAATTAGATAGCACAAGCGGGTGAATTCCAGGATTCATCCGCTTGTGCTTTTATCAAAAATCACTTCACTACGAAAATGAAATTATTATTTAATATTTCAAATTTATTGATGATATCCTCTGAAAGACCAAAATGTTTTCATGGGTTTTTACCATGCAGAAATTGAAAGGCAGTAAGGAGAAGTAAAAAGGTGACCGAGCGCGAAGTGACGGGATAGAATTACCCGGGATCGGATTGGTTTTTGCAAATTCAGAATGGTGCAAAGTACTTTTGTATTACTTCAGTAAAATTTGATTATTTAAATTAAGGTTTAAAGATTGAACAAAAACTAATACTGTTTGTTTTTAGACTAAATAAACGTAAGCAATTAGCTTATTAAAGTTTTGATTAAAGAATATACCATCCCTTATGAGAATACGGGAAGGAAGTTTAAATAAACTAAAGGTTCAGATGAATTTACATTAAAATCAATTATATATAAACTGCCTCAGGCACATTAAATTTTCTCTTATTGTTTAACTCAAATAAATTAAATATGAAAACAATTTTTTCTACATTCGTCTTACTTTTAACGATCGTAATTGGGATTAGCAGCTGTAAAAAAAGCGATACAGTTCAAGATTCAAATATAATTACTTTCAAGGCCACCTTAAATGGCGCTAGTGAAACACCAACCAATGCATCAATGGCAACAGGATCGGCTACTTACACCTATGATAAAACCACCTATATTCTGACTGGTACGCTTACTTTTACGGGTATTACACCAAGTGCCGGACATATTCATAAGGGTGCGGTTGGGGTTGCCGGAGGCGTTATATTCCCTCTGACCGCGGGTACGGTTACGTCACCTCTAATCTTTACCTCTCCGGTTTTGGACGTCACCCAAAGAACAGATTTAATGGCCGGTTTATACTATATAAATTTGCATACTGCAGCATTTCCCGGCGGTGAGATAAGAGGGCAACTAGTTCAACAGACTACTGTTAGCAGCAGTGGTAGTGGTTACTAAAACAACCTTATAACTGCACGGTCTTCTGAAAACTTCATTTTTAAGTTGTAATCATTTCATCAGCCTGGTGTAGAAGTTTAGATAAATCAAAAAAAAGAATCGCGAAAAATTATCTGCGGTTCTTTTTTTATAATTTATAGGAGAGGGTTCATTTGGAAAATGGATGAATTGGAGTCAAAAGGAATAAAAAAGGAGCGCAACGTTCTCCTAAATCTGAGATTGAGCTATTATTTAAACTCTAATATTTTTTCAAATCTTAATATGAAATCACTGCAAGTGTTAAGAAGGTAGCCGATTGCTGGCAAATCACTTTTCAAACCGTTACAATTTTGAAACGGATCAAAACCGCTCGAACAAACGCTATTCCGGCTATTAATACACATTGTTGTTTGTTCGTGCTTTTCATTTAAATCATTCTTCAAAATTAATTATTCCTCACAAGAAAAATCATCACATTCACCGCAATATAAACCACTGGCTGAAACTATTCTTTTATCGGGGAAGCAGTCGTTTTCGAATTATGATTATCAATATTATTCATTTATTGAAAAGTTGTAAAACTCTCTACCGACCTTGTTAAACTGACAGGCCCCGGATACTTTTCCAGATACCACAATCTTAAAATAAATTGGATCTTCTCATTGATTCCTCAGGGCAAACGCATCTAAATTAATTTCGAATTATTTTTAAGAGGTAATCATTACTCCATCCCGCCATTTTCCTTCGACTTTTGATTCCAACTTTTGCATCGTCTTTTTTCAAGAGATTCAATGCTATTCTATTTAAATTAGAATAGTTCTGTGCGGCATTACCTTTTCTTTTTCTACTCATATCCTCATTGAAAGCCACATCAAGAGTCCAGTGAACTTTGTTCTCAATACCCCAATGTTTTCGCACTCCGTGGGTGATTGATAGTGCATCGCTTAATGTGCTTATATAATAACTTGTTTCATTCTCTTTCTTTGCTGTTGCCTTAAAATATCGTTCACACTCTAGTTTGACAATGGAAACTAATCCCTTCCATTTATCCACATTTTCAACCAAACTTAAATCTGTTATGATGGTACATTTTCTTGTTTCTATTCTTCCATGACCATAATCAAGATCTTCCGAATAATCACTTGTTGCCAATATTCTAAAACTATCTTTAATATCTTCATACAACTCCTTCTGGTTTTCTTTTACCGAAAGAATGTAATCTGCCTTCTTTGTCACAATTTTCCTGGCGATATTTT
The DNA here is from genome assembly GCA_010906965.1 of Mariniphaga sp. Taxonomy (GTDB): domain Bacteria; phylum Bacteroidota; class Bacteroidia; order Bacteroidales; family Prolixibacteraceae; genus JAAFHB01. Next base: position 4,831 of record JAAFHB010000157.1, read on the forward strand.
TCTGACACCCCATTGCATCAATTGTAATTATGCATCCCTCTAATAAAAGAGCATCTAATAACTTAGGGATAGCAGTTATTTCATTTGATTTTTCCTCGACTTTGATTTGACCTAATATAAGTTCATTCTTGTCTGCCCATGCACTCACGATATGGGTAGCTATTTTACATCCTTGATTTCTGGAGCCTCGTATTGTTTTTCCATCAATGCTTACAACCTCACCATGAGTTCTTTGATGGATTGATTTCACCCAAGATAAAAAACAGAATTCAAAGACTTCAGCATCCAAGGCAGAAAAAAATCGATTGAAAGTAACATGAGAAGGAATGCCGTTTGGGAGCTCTAAGAAGCTGCTAAGCCAATCTTTTTTAATTTCTCCATACTCCATATCATTCCATGAATCCCTTCCACTGAGCACGGAGGCTATGGCAATAAAGACTATGTCATCGAAAAGATGACGTTTGGTTCTCTCAATACGTGGATCTTTCATTTCTGAAAAATACAATAAAAAATTATTTTCTCGAAGTGTCATTGTCATACATCTGATTATCAGATAAATATACAATTATTTTATGACAAAAACAAGCTTTATTCTTGATATTCAGTGAATTAAATGCAAATATTTTTAGATGCGTTTGCCCTGGGTTGGAAAGGAAATAGGTCTATTATCTGAAAAAAAATGCCCAAATTTGTGGATTCAAAATCAAACAAATAATTATGAGACTTATTATTCAGTCAGAGGCAGTTAACGTAGCAAAGTGGTCTGCGGTCTACATTGCCCGAAGGATTAATGAATTGACCACATCATCGGCCAATCCGTTTGTGCTGGGACTTCCTACGGGCAGTACACCGTTAGGAACCTATAAAGAGTTGATCCGCATTTACAAAGAGGGAAAAGTATCGTTTAAGAATGTGGTCACTTTCAATATGGATGAATATGTGGGAATTCCCAAAGAACATCCTCAAAGTTACCACTCCTTTATGTGGGATAATTTTTTCAGCTACATCGATATCCTTCCTGAAAATGTTAATATCCTTAACGGAAACGCTAAAGACTTAAAGGTTGAATGCGCTGATTATGAAGCGCGAATTAAAGCTGTTGGCGGCATCGACCTTTTTATGGGCGGAATTGGCGCTGACGGTCATATTGCTTTTAACGAACCTGGCTCAAGCCTTTCGTCACGTACGAGAGATAAGGCGTTGAATCAGGATACCATACAGGTTAACAGTAGGTTCTTTAGCAATGATATAAATAAGGTTCCAAAATTTGCGCTTACTGTCGGCGTCGGAACGGTGATGGATTCGCGCGAGGTGCTGATCCTTGTGACTGGCACCAATAAATCACGCGCATTGCACAAAGCTGTTGAAGGTGGTGTGAATCATATGTGGACAATTTCTGCACTTCAGCTCCATCCGAATGGATTGATTGTTTGCGATGAAGCATCAACCATTGATTTAAAGGTGGGGAACTATCGCTATTTTAAAGACATTGAAAAAGACAATCTTGATCCTGACTCTTTATGGAGCGATGATAAATACCTTGGGTGGTAGAGAGAAGATAAGGATAAAGGATAAAGTTAAAAGGTTAAAGTTCAGGAGATTTTATCCTTTCCCTTTATCCTTTAACATTTACCCTTTACCCTTTACCCTTTACCCTTTACCCTTTACCCTTTACCCTTTACCCTTTACCCTTGACCTCAACTATTTGACCGAAAACTTATAGATGGTCTTTGAATTAAAAGTCTCACCCGGACGAAGGACGGTTGTTGGGAAATTGGGATGGTTGGGCGAATCGGGAACATGTTGTGTTTCGAAGCAGAAGCCGGTTCTTTTGGCATAAGCAACTCCGCTTTTCCCAATCTGACTGCCATTTAATGAATTACCCGTAAAGAATTGCACCGAAGGTTCGGTGGTAAACACTTCCATAAATCTTCCGTTTTCGGGTTCGTAAGCGCTCGCTGCAAACGATAATTCCCCCTTCTCACGCTTATTCAGAATCCAGGCATGATCGTAACCACCGCCGTATTTTAACTGGTCGTAATCAGCGTCAACATCTTTGCTTACAAGTCGTGGTGCTTTAAAATCCATCGGCGTACCAACGATATTGCGATAAATTCCGGTTGGTATCATTTCGTTATTCGCAACTTCTGCAATACTATCTCCATTTACAACCACCTCTATCCCTGTGATAAGACCCTGTCCTTCACCTTTCAGGTTAAAATAGGAATGATTCGTTACATTCAAAACGGTTGGCTTATCGGTGGTCGCGTTGTAATTAATGACGAGCTCGTTTTTATCTGTCAGTTTAAAAGTAACATAGAAGTCAAGCGTTCCCGGAAATCCGTTTTCACCGTCAGGACTTACGTAATGCATCTCAACTCCTTTCCCTTCGGGTGTTTCAACCAGCTTGGCATCGAATACTTTCGAATAGAAGCCGTCGGGTCCGCCATGGATGCAATTCGGACCATTATTTACAGGAAGCTGATAGGCAACACTGTCGAGTGTAAAAGTTGCCTTTGCAATCCGGTTGGCATAACGACCGACGGTAGCACCAAAGCTTTTCGAGCCTTTCAGATATTCATCGATGGTGTTAAATCCCAGGTTGATATCAGATATTTTTCCATCGCGATCGGGCACCCAGATATTTACAATCTTTCCACCATAGTTGGTTAGTGTCACTTTTACTCCGTTGCTGTTTTCGAGCGTAAAAAGGGTCACTTGCTTTCCGTTGATCTCTTTTTCGAAAAGCTTTTTCTGATGCTCTTTATTTTTAAGTCCGGAACATGAAATTGATAAAGAAATTACTCCCGCTACGCAAGCAAATGCAAACAGGTTATTGATTAATCTGCTCATAAATATTTAGATATAGTTATTAATGATGATTATTTGAAAAAATGGTGATCCAGAAATTCTTTTTCAACAGGATTCACATTGTTCAGGGCCAATGTCCGGTATGCCATTCTGGCAACTTGCTCGATGACTACAATATGATCGAAGGCGCTGCTCACATCTTTTCCCCAGCAGAATGGACCATGCCCGTAGACTAGTACACCCGGAATACGCAAGGGATCGAGATCTCTCGATTTGAATGTATTCACAATAACTTTCCCTGTTTCGAGTTCGAGATCTTTCTCAACCTGCTCGATGCTGAGTGGCGGCGTGCAGGGGATCTCACCGTTAAAAAAATTGGCATGTGTAATCCCGAGCGGGGGAATTCCTCTTCCTGCCTGGGCCCAACAGGTTGCATATTCGGAATGCGAATGAAGAATCGCACCAATCTGCGGAAAGCTTTTGTACAATACAAGATGTGTATTTGTATCTGTCGAAGGTTTTAGATTTCCCTCCACAATATTTCCATCCAGATCCATCACGACCATATCGGCGGGAATCATCTCTTCGTACGACACCCCTGACGGTTTGATTACAACGAGACCACTTGCGCGGTCGATGGTACTGACATTGCCCCAGGTATAAATGACAAGACCTTGTTCTACAAGCTTTAAACTCGCCTTATAGACCTGATGTTTGAGGTTTTCAAGCATATTAGATGCCGGATATTAGTTGATAAATTAATTCAGAACTTAAAGATCGCAATTATATTTCATTTTATTCAGAATACCTACATGATTATTTAAAATTGAAGGGAATATGACAGAAAAGCTGATGATATCAATTTCCGGTTCACAATATTCTGATGGAACAAAGTGATGATACTTTGCGTTAAATGGATACAAATGAAAACAAGCTCAAATTTTGAATTCACGGAAAAGATCATCTTAGAAGATGAGCGGGTGATCCTTCGCCCTTTGGAAAATACGGATGTTGAACATCTGTTAATATTTTCGCTCACGGAACCTGAGTTATGGGAATATTCTTTGATCACGGCGGCCGGAGAAAAAGGGATCAAGAGCTATATAAACGCAGCAGTGGAAGCCCGGCACGCTCAAAAAGAATATCCGTTTATTGTATTCGACAAACAACTGAACACTTATGCCGGAAGTACACGGTTTTATGATATTCAACTGACAAATAAATGTTTGCAAGTAGGTTATACATGGTATGGCATGCAATTTCAAGGAACAGGATTAAACAAACATTGCAAGCACCTGCTTTTGGAGTTCGCATTCGAAAAGATGAGAATGGAAAGGGTTGAGTTTCGCGCTGACAGTCAAAATACAAGAAGCATTGCCGCGATGAAAAGTTTGGGATGCAAAGTTGAAGGGATATTGCGCAGCACAGGCCTTCGCCCCGATGGCAACAGGCACGACAGCATTGTTTTAAGTATTCTTAGAAATGAGTGGAAAAGATAGTTACCTGCATTTTGAAATAAATTCATTGTCTTTGATACTATCGTATGATACTATCAAGAATTGATGATTTGATTGATCATCTGAATAGTTGCATAAGCCATCGTCAAAGGGAAAAATATATCTTTTAGCATTGAAAATCATCGAAATAGATGCTGTTTTAAAAATGCAATCGGGCAAGGTTGTAATTATTCGCTGCCGGGAAAGTGGTTTTTAACTTTTTTTCACTTAGATTTGCCACCGAAATCATAAGGGGTGCCTGAATAAAACGGGCTGAGATCAAACCCATCGAACCTGTCCGGGTAATGCCGGAAAGGGAAAATGAAGAATTCATTTTGTTTTTATCAACTCCCTTTTAAGTTTCAGATTACAGTATTGTTTTGCTGATTTTCAGCGAAGTTCGTATTTGTATTACGCAATGGGGTGCCTTAAGATTACGGGCTGAGATCATACCCACCGAACCTGATCCGGGTAATTCCGGTGCAGGGATGGCGAAATTGAATTTACTCCCTCATTGGTTATTTTATTAACCATTTAAGTATTTAAGAATGAGACGAATTGGATTGTTTATTACCTTACAGCTGCTTGCGGTGATGGTGTTTGCGCAGTTGTCGCTGACCGGGGTTGTAAAAGATGAAAAAGGTGAAGCGCTGAGTGGCGCAAATGTAATGTTGGGAAACACTTTCAACGGAACAATGGCTGGAGCCAACGGTGAATTTAAGTTTCAAAACCTCCGGAAAAGGAAATATACCGTTTTGGTTACTTTTATTGGCTATAAAACCTACAATAAAGAGGTTGTGCTCGATAAAACCGAAAACCTGGATATCGTATTGCAGCCATCGAGCATTTTAACAGAGGAAGTACTCGTTTCGGCCACGCGTGCCGGACAGAAATCACCGGTTGCTCATACCAATATCGGGAAGGATGACATTAAACGTTCGAATGTCGGGCAGGATATTCCTTATCTGATGAATTATACCCCGTCGTTTGTGGCCACATCAGATGCCGGCAATGGGGTAGGATACACTAATTTCAGAATACGGGGAACCGACCTGAACCGGATCAACGTAACGATTAACGGAATTCCAATGTCGGAGGCCGAATCGCACAGTACTTACTTTGTCGATATCCCCGATTTGGCCGCATCGACCGAAAATATCCAGATACAACGCGGTGTTGGAAGCTCAACAAATGGTGCAGGCGCTTTTGGTGCCACCATCGATCTGCAGACAAGTAAATTGAATCCCAAAGCAAATGCCAGTTATAACTCTTCCGTCGGTTCGTTTAGTACATTTCGCAATAATCTCACGGCAGGAACCGGATTGATGGATGGTAAATTTGCTGTTGATGTCTCATTGTCAAAGATCGCTTCGGCAGGATTTGTCGACAGGGGTGCCTCCGATCTTAAATCGTTCTTTATATCAGGTGGTTATTTCACGGCGAATACCATTTTGAAGGTTACTGCCTTTTCGGGTTTCGAAGAGACTTACCAGGCGTGGAACGGAGTACCTTCCGTTAGAATGAACAACGACCTTGCGGGAATGCAACGGTACGAAGATCATGGATTGTACACGCATGAAGAGACGCAGAACATGCTTAATTCGGATAGTCGCACCTACAATTTGTACACTTATGCAAATCAAGTAGATCATTATCAGCAGGATCATTATCAACTTCATTTCTCGCATAAATTTAATTCGTATCTGAATATAAATGCCGGAGCATTCTATACCTATGGTCGTGGTTATTACGAAGAATATAAATATGCGCAGAAATACAGTGCTTACAACCTTCCAAATCCGGTAGTTGACGGAGCGGTGGTCAATAAAACGGACCTGATCAGGCGTAAATGGCTCGATAACGACTTCTACGGAATGGTTTTCGCGCTGAATTATAAGAAAGGGAACAGTTCGTTAAGCGTAGGAGGTGGTGCCAACGTTTATGACGGTCACCATTTCGGTAAATTGATCTGGGCAAAAACTGCAGTAAATACAATGTTCAACTACGAATGGTATCGCGGTACGGGATTGAAAAAAGATTACAACATCTATGCTAAGTACAACCTTCAGCTATCGGATAAACTTAATGCAACAGCCGATCTTCAATATCGTTATATCAATTATAAGATTGATGGTATTGATGCAAAACTTCGCGACATCAAACAAAATCACGAATTCAACTTCTTCAACCCGAAGTTTGGATTATTTTATGCGCCGGGCGCAAATCAGGAAGCCTATTTAAGTTATGGACGCGCCAATCGTGAGCCAAACCGCAGCAATTTTACGGATGCCGATCCGACAGCAAAACTACCAACGTTCGAAACATTGAATGATTTTGAATTGGGATACACTTACAGATCGTCGAACCTGATGCTGGGAACCAATCTTTACTATATGCACTACAACAATCAGTTGATATTGACAGGTAAGATCAATGACGTTGGCGATGCCATCATGGCTAATGTTGAAAAGAGCTATCGTGCGGGTATTGAATTGATGGCAGGCGTTAAATTTCTTAAGAAATTCAATTGGAATGTGAATGCAACCGTTAGCAGGAATAGCATCAACGATTTTACGGAATATGTCGAGGATTGGGATAATGGCGGACTAATTGCGAATGCAATTGGCACAACCGATCTTGCATACGCCCCGAAGTTTACTGCCAGCAGTGTGCTTGCTTTCAAACCGGTTCATTCTTTTGAAATTAGTTTTCTTACTAACTATGTCAGTAAGCAGTACATCGATAATA
>JAAFHB010000158.1 GCA_010906965.1 Mariniphaga sp.
CATCGTACGGATGATCTGAATGGTTTCCCTGATTTCGGGTCCCCGGTTAATAAAATCGCCAATGAAAATGGCTGTACGCTCGGGATGCTGCCAGGTTCCATTGGTCTTTGCATACCCCATCGATTTTAAGAGTTTCTTTAAAAGCGAAGCGAAACCATGAACATCACCAATAATATCGTAATTCTTCAGACTCATAGACTTCAAAATTAAAAATATTTAGTAAGCAACGCCTATCATTTCAGAATAGAAATTAATTATTGAAGATTTTATGGTGGTCACAAAAAAAGGCAGGATAACCATTTCGGGTTTTCCTGCCTTTTTAAGACAATTCGATATAAATCGGAGAAGCTTAATCTACAGGAATATCTTTATTGACATTCTTGCTGCCGATTAAAGCATAAAATAACAGATAAGCAAGACCTGCAACAATTACCCAGTAACTAGGCATATAACCAGCGATATCAGCAACCCAGCCCTGAAGTGCAGGAAGAATACCTCCACCGCAAACCATGACCATGAAAATTCCTGAAGCTGCTGCCAGATATTTTCCCAAACCTTCAACAGCAAGATTGAAAATACCGCCCCACATAATCGAAGTACAAAGTCCTACTAATACAAGGAATGCAGCATTGATAGGCACTTCCAATAACCCAAATGAGGTTACACCGGCCACACTTTTCAATACAGGCATTGAAACCTGTATAGCTGGAGTAAACATAGCCAACAGTACAAGTACCAGGCCCAGCCCAGATGCAAAAGTTAGCATTGTTTTACTTGATACCTTTGCTCCTATTGAAGCTCCAACCAAACGGCCTATCAACATCAGGAACCAATATGTACCTGCAACGAATCCTGCAGTAGTAGCATTCATTGGATTAGGGGTATTCGGATCAACAAGGAAATAATTCAAAACTCCGGGAGTACCTACTTCAACGCCAACATAGACAAAAATTCCGATAGCCCCTAAAATGAAATGACGGAACTTCAAGGCGCCAGACATGAGGGTTCCCATTGGTTCAGAAGACTGCTCAGCATGAGGTTCCGGAATATTTACAAAATACAATACAACAAATACGATCGCGAATACAGCCATTGCTGCATACATGAAGGGGAAAATATCAGTGATTCTGGCTTTTGCAGCATCGCCAATTAAAATACCAACGATCATTGGTGTAGCAGTAGCCATAACTGAATTGAAAGATCCTCCAACCTGAATCAGCTGGTTACCTTTATTACCACCACCGCCAAGCGTGTTAAGCATAGGGTTAACAACGGTATTCAACAAACACATAGAAAAACCTGCAACAAATGCGCCTGCAAGATAAACGGCAAAAGCTGAATCCTGCCCTGCATAACCTGAAAGATATTGGATTCCTACTCCAACAAAGCCAACTGCAACAGCAATCAAAGCCGTTTTCTTGTAACCTATTCTTTGTAGCAAAATACCGCTTGGTATTCCCATTACTGCATAAGCAATAAAGTTGGCAGCATTCCCAAGAAGTCCTAAGAAATTAGTTACTGCAAATTGGCTCTTTAGCACAATTCCCATCGGAGCTGCCAGGTTTGTTACGAACGAAATCATACCAAAAAGCATGATCATCATGATGATTGGCACGGTGTAATTCTTGTTCTGAGTACTCTGAGTCATAATTTTAGATAAATTTATTATTAGTAATTATGTGAATTAATAGTGTGATTCATTGCTGCCTGAAAACGGATAAATTTTCAGGTAGCAATTATACTAATTTTTTTAGAATAATTTCTTCCCGCCGTCACCAATTTCGGCCACATAAAATACAGGTTTTAAACCCGTCTTTTGCTCGTAATTTTCACCAACTTGCGCAATGAAAGTATCGACAGCTTCGTCTTTTACAAGACTCACCGTGCAGCCACCAAAACCGCCGCCAGTCATACGTGTACCGATCACTCCTTTAATTTTACGACCTTCTTCAACCATCGTATCCAACTCTAAACCGGTAACTTCATAGTCGTCGCGCAAAGAATCATGCGAAGCGTTCATGAGCTTTCCAAATTCAACAAGATTACCAGCTTTGAGAAATTTTACAGCATCTTCGGTTCTTTTGATTTCGCTCACAACGTGACGAGCCCGTTTGCGGACAGTTACGTTTTCAATTTTATCTTCAACTTTCAGAAAATCTTCCCATGAAATCTCACCTAATGCAGAAATTTTCTGAAACGGCTGGATCGCTTTAACTGCAGCCTGACATTCGGCAACACGTTCGTTATATTTACCGGAGTCGAGTTTATGTGGACTGTTGGTATTGCTGATCACGATTTTTACACCGTCGAGTATGACGGGAACTAAATCGTAAGCCAGTGTGTCGCAATTAAGAAAAACGGCATGATCCTTCTTGCCCATTGCAGAAACAAACTGGTCCATGATACCGCAATTAACCAAAGCATATTCATGTTCGGCTTTTTGACCCATCAGCGCCAGTTCGATTTTATCGATGCCAAAGCCATACATATCATTGATGGCAACGCCTGTAACCACTTCAAGTGCAGCTGAAGAAGATAATCCGGCGCCTGTGGGAACATCGCCATAAAATAACATATCTGCCCCTTTATCGAAGGTCAGCCCTTTTTTCATAAACTGTGCAAAAACACCGATTGGGTAATTAACCCATTCTTTGCCAATTGCTTTGTTTAAATCTTCCACTTTCACCTCGGCCACAAAAGGCATATTTACAGAGGCAAATTTCACTGTTTTCCGGTCTGTTTTCCTTACTAAACAATAGATTCCGAAACTAAGTGCACATGGAAATACAAAACCTCCATTGTAGTCGGTATGTTCGCCAATCAGGTTTACGCGACCCGGTGAAAAGTAGCCACTTACTTCACCTTCGCCAAATTTTTCAATAAATTTTGCTTTTAATTGTTCGATCGTCATATTTAAAAAAATTAAAGTTTTAACTGGTAGGTACTGGTAGGGACAAATGTATAATAATTTGACGGTAATGCAGAGACGCAAAAAATGTTTTAAAGCAGATTTTGATTCTGTGTAGCCAATTGCAAACAGCCAGTAGGTTACGAGATAAAATCGACAATGGAATCTGGTGTAAAAAAATTACAGCGATTTTCTAACGATAAGCTTCGAAGGATTCCGGATTTTCGTGTTTTTGTGATTTAGTATCATGTCAGCGAGCGTCTTCCCCATCTGAATGAAATCGGTTGATATCGTTGTTATTCCTCCTGCCACCACCTCTTTGAGCATCGTATCGTTAAACGAAACGAGGCCAACATCCTTACCAAGTTCAAGATTCATCGCCGCCGCACTCTTCACAATTCTTACAAGGTTGCGGTCCGAAACAACAATATATGCTTCACCTTTTTTGACATTCCGTTTTTCGACCGAACGGATAATTTCAGCTTCAATCCTCCATTCGGTGCAGAATCTTTTGAATCCATCGACTCGCTCTTCGGGTTCTTTCCCTCCGGGAAAAACCATGATCAGTTTTTGATATTTGCAAAAAAGCTCTTTGCCTGCCATCATCCCATCGTAAACATCCTGCCCAAAATCCTGGTAGATGACCGGATAATCGGTAAGATCGGGTTTAAGCCGGTCGAGAATATATACTTTTTCGGATGGAAGCAGCCTGACCACGTCGATCGAATTGTTGAAAGTAGCCGGCATAATGATGTAAGCGCTGTATTTCCCCGCAGAACTTTCAATCAGATCCTTGTAGACATGATAGTTGAAATGGTGGAAATAGATATCAACATTGATCCGGTTATCTAATTGGGCAAGAAATGAGGTGTACAAATCTTCCTTGAATACGTTTAATTCGTCGAATAGCAGAAAAACCTGTTTGTCAAATTTGAGATCCGTCTTTTCAATATAGTAACCCTTCCCTGGAATGGTGATTGCGATTCCGCGCGAACGTAATTCGTTGAAAGCAAGCATAACAGTGTCGCGCGAAAGCGATAGCTCTCCGCAAATCTGATTGATCGAAGCAATTTTATCGCCCTTCTTAAGGATCCCTTGTTCGATTGCCATGCAAACCGAATTGATGATCTGTCTGTACTTCGGAATTCCTACAGATTCGTCGATATTGAAGATATTTGTAATATTCACTTTTAGGATGGTTTTTTCAGTCGATAAAAATATGTTTTTTTTATATTTATCTTTACGTTTGTGTCAGATAACTAAATTTCATTTTATGGAACTAAAACGTGATGTTTTCGGAAATGCCCGCAGAGGCGAAAAGGTCTTCTTATTTACCCTTCGCAATGATCATGGAATCACCATCAAAATTACAAATTACGGTGGAATTGTAACCTCAATTGAAACGCCCGATAAGGGTGGCAAAAAAGCAAACATAGCTTTGGGCTTTAAGTCACTCGAGGACTATCTTACCGATGCGTATATTGAGAATGGCCCTTATTTCGGATGTATTGCCGGAAGATATGCCAACCGGATTGCCAAGGGAAGGTTTTCAATCGACGGAAAAGAATATATCCTTCCGGTTAATAATGGTGAAAACTGTCTGCATGGCGGAATTACCGGATTTGATAAAGTGATCTGGGTTCCTAACTTAATAGAAAAGCCCGATCTTGTTGGTGTAGAGTTGAAATACCGCAGCGTTCATATGGAAGAAGGATTTCCGGGAAACCTCGATCTTACGGTGACTTACACCCTGAATCATAAAAACGAATTCCATATCGACTATAAAGCGACCACCGATCGCGAAACCGTTATCAACCTCACGAATCATACCTACTTTAATCTTACGGGAAATAGTGAGAAAACAATCCTTGAGCATACGCTTCAGATCAATGCAAAAACTAAAACCTTAAATGATGAAGGTTTAATTCCAACAGGAGAAATTGTGGACGTTGCCGGAACCCCTTTTGATTTTATGGCTCCTGTGTCAGTTGGATCGCGCATTGGCAGTTTGTCTGATGGTTATGATTGCAATTTTATTTTGAATAATCCGAATGGCAAGCTTGTGAAAGCGGGTATTTTGTCGGAAGAAACGTCGGGCAGAACAGTGGAAGTATCTACAACGGAACCTGGAATACAATTATATACTGGCTATTATATACCGGAAATGACCGGTAAAAATGGCGAAAAATTGGGACGGTTTGCCGGTCTTGCACTCGAAACGCAGCATTTCCCCGATTCACCAAATCATCCTGAATTTCCATCCACCTCACTCAAACCAGGAGAGGTATTTAAATCGAAAACAATTTACAAATTTGGAGTCAGGTAATTCCAATTAACTTTTAGATTCAAAGTCTGTAGCTCACAGTTACAGACTTTGTTATTAATAGATGGCAGCAAACATCTTTTCTGATAAAAACGTTTAAGATAAAACAACAAAAATATGCGAACACTGATCGAACTTTTTGAAACGAGCACTGCGAAATTTCCGAATAATCCGTTGTTATGGGAAAAACCCAAAGATCGTTATATACCATCAACATACCTTGAAATTCGTGAACAAGTTTATGCATTTGGAGCAGGATTAATGTCACTGGGATTTCGAAAAGAGGAACGGATCGGGCTACTTTCAGAAGGAAGAAATAATTGGCTGGTCAGTGAACTCGGTATTTTCTACTGTGGAGGAGTAAATGTTCCCTTATCGGTAAAATTGGAAGCTGCAGAACTTAAATTCAGGCTGGCTCATTCAGGTTCGAGAATGGTAATCGTTTCGGCAGGACAAGTCGCAAAAATAAACGAAGTTATCGGCGATCTTCCCGATGTCGATTACGTTATTCATCTCGATCCGATTGAAAATCCTGGATTAAAAGATCTCTTTTTCAAAGATATTCAGGCTAATGGACGGGAATTCCTGAAATCAGAAAAGAATCAGAAGATGTTTGAATCTGTTTGGAGAAACATTCAACCGAATGATGTTGCCAACATTTCGTATACCTCCGGAACAACTGCTGATCCGAAGGGAATTATGCTTACCCAATTGAATTATGCGGCAAATGTGATACAGGCAAACACCGTTTTGGAAATTTATGAAACTTACAAAACGTTGGCTGTCCTGCCCTGGGATCATTCTTTTGCACATACTGCTTGTCTTTACACATTTATGTTTCGGGGAGCTTCAGTCGGATCGATCCAGACCGGACGAACTCCAATGGAAACACTTCGAAATGTCCCCATTAATATTCAGGAGTTTAAACCTGATATCCTGATGAGCGTTCCTGCCTTATCAAAGAATTTCAGAAAAAACATTGAAAAAGGAATTCAGTCTAAAGGGAAGATTACCGAGATGTTATTTAACCATGGGTTGAAAATTGCCTATCTCTATAATGGTGATGGATGGAACCGTGGCAAAGGTTGGCGTTTTCTGCTTAAACCAGAATATGCATTCTTTGATAAAATCCTGTTTTCCAAAATTAGGGAAGGATTTGGTGGAAAACTGAAGTTCTTCATCGGTGGCGGGGCACTCCTTGACATCGAACTTCAACGTTTTTTCTTTGCTATTGGAACACCTGTTTTCCAGGGATATGGTCTTACAGAAGCTGCGCCGGTTATCTCTGCCAATTCTCCATTGGCTGTTAAATTTGGTTCGTCAGGCAAAACTGTTCAATTTCTCGAGACTAAAATTTGTGATCTCGACGGCGCAACATTACCTGCGGGAGAAAAAGGTGAAATCGTTGTAAAAGGCGAAAATGTGATGAAAGGTTATTGGAAGAACCCCAAAGCTTCCGAAGAGTCTTTAAAAGATGGCTGGCTTCATACCGGGGATTTAGGTTATTTATCTGCCGATGGATATCTTTATGTTTTAGGTCGGTTCAAAAGTCTATTGATTGGAAATGATGGCGAGAAATTCAGTCCCGAAGGAATTGAGGAGGCAATTGTCGATCAATCTTCCTATATTGACCAGATCATGCTTTACAATAATCAGAATCCATATACGGTTGGTTTGATCGTCCCTAATATTGCAAATATTAACAGGTCATTAGGCAAACTTGGAATGCAGCCGGATAGTGCTGACGGAATCAACAAGGCGCTTGAAATAATTAAGCAGGAAATTGATGCTTATCGTAAAGGTGGCAAATTCGAAGGACAGTTTCCTGAAAGATGGCTCCCAACTGCAATTATTGTTTTGCCTGAAGCATTTACCGAACAAAACCATTTGTTGAACAGCACCATGAAAATGGTAAGAGGGAAGATTACTGAATATTTCAAGTCGGAAATGGCTTACATCTATACGCCAGAAGCAAAAGAAATAATAAACATCAAAAACACGGAATCCATTAAGCAATGGAATAGATAGCCGAAGGGTAGGAAAATTTCACACAAAAGCAAAATTTGAAAATCTTTAAAGGTAATCAGCTCATATCTATTGCTGTTTAATACTGTAGAGCCGCCACCAGGGCGTGCGTGGTGAAGCATGGTGTTCGAAATGGTAACCAAAGAAATAGCAGGTTAGCAATGCCATAAAATGATTGTGTGGCTGTGAACGTGCTTTATGTGGTTTCATCGCATCTGTGTGAGGCAAACGGTGAGGAACATAGGTCCCAAAATAAAACAATTGAAAAGTGGATAAGATAGAGGGAATGATCCACAAAACAATTAATTGTTTTTCGTTGAACCATATTAACCCAATGTTGAAAAGTCCGGCCATAATCAGAATTTGCCAAACAGTAATGTATTGTTTCATAAACTGAAACCACCAAACAAAAAAGTTTTGATTACCAGTTGTATAATCAGGATCACTGGCTGTCCCCGGATGCAGATGGTGGAGATAATGTTTTGCCTTCAGTTTCGGATACCAAAGTCCGGCATAAAAAATCGATGCAAGAGCACCCATGGCATTATTGATGAACTTATTTTTCGCGACAGTCCCATGCATGGAATCGTGTGCAGTGATAAACAGCCCGGTAAACAACCAGGTTTGCAGCAACAGATGCAACCAAAACCAGAAACTTTGCAACTCGATATCCTGATTTAAAAGAATATAAATCAAATGCAAGCCCCAGCTTAGCAAGATAACGATCGCATAAAAAATTCCCATCTTTTAATTTCAATTTATTTAAAATCGCTATAAAGATAATAGATCCACCATTTTAATCATCAGTTTTTGACTTGTAATGAATAAATATTGTCTGCATTGGTTTTGTCAAAATACGAAATGATCCCCAATGCCATATCTTATTTAGCATCTTTAAGGTTATTGTTGAATTTCGATGAATTTATGCAATCTGTGATTGTCTGGAAAAGTTTCAATCTGCTTATTCATAATCATTATATGCAATCATTCTTACCCAATTTAAATTCAGATGTATTACTTTTGCCGCCATATTGGGGGGATGATGCAGTTTTCTTAAAGGACTGATAATTTTCATATTAAAGTGAAGAATAACCCTTGTAGCAAAATGGCAGCTAAGTTTTTATTTGGAATATCATAATTTAAAAGTTGAAAAAATGAGTTTTACACACGAAGTTGAAGGTATGATCTGCGTTGCCCAAGGCGCGAATCATGGCTCGGCTCCAATTCCTGAAGAAGGGCGTTGGGTAAAAGCCAAAGAAGTTAAAGACATTTCGGGTTTAACCCACGGAGTTGGCTGGTGCGCTCCACAACAGGGAGCCTGCAAACTTACATTAAATGTAAAAGAAGGTATTATTCAGGAAGCATTGATCGAAACGATCGGTTGCACAGGTATGACTCACTCTGCAGCAATGGCATCTGAAATTCTTCCAGGGAAAACCATCCTCGAAGCATTGAATACCGATCTTGTTTGCGATGCAATCAATACAGCGATGCGCGAACTCTTCCTTCAGATTGTTTACGGACGTACCCAAACTGCTTTCTCTGAAGGTGGTCTGCCAATTGGTGCAGGTCTCGAAGACTTAGGTAAAGGTCTGCGTGGTGTAACAGGAACTTTGTACGGAACTGTTGCTAAAGGTCCCCGTTACCTTGAGATGGCCGAAGGTTATATCACCAAAATTGGTCTGGATGCCGGAAACGAAATCATCGGTTACGAATTTATCAGCCTTGGCCGCATGATGGATATGATCAAAACTGGTATGGACGCCAACGAAGCTGTTATTAAAGCATCGGGTAAATATGGCCGTATCGACGAAGCAGTAAAAGTAATTGACCCACGTAAAGAATAGGAGAAAACAACTATGCCATTATTTGAAAGTTACGATAGAAGGATCAACAAGATAAATGCAGTGTTGAATTCTTATGGTATATCTTCAGTTGAAGAAGCCAAAAAAATCTGCGATGACAAAGGCGTGGATGTTTACAAAATTGTAAAAGACATTCAACCTATCGCGTTCGAAAACGCTATGTGGGCTTACATCGTGGGCGCTGCAATTGCTATTAAACTGGGACAAACCAAAGCAGCTGATATTGCTGCCACATTGGGTATTGGTCTTCAGTCATTTTGTATTCCCGGATCTGTAGCCGACGACCGCAAGGTTGGAATTGGCCATGGTAACCTTGGAGCCATGTTGCTTCGCGAAGAGACCAAATGTTTCGCATTCCTTGCCGGACACGAATCGTTTGCCGCTGCCGAAGGCGCTATTGGTATTGCAAAATCTGCAAACCGCGTTCGCAAAACTCCATTACGTGTTATCCTGAACGGTTTGGGAAAAGATGCTGCGAAGATCATTGCGCGCATCAATGGTTTCACATATGTACAAACACAGTTTGATTATTATACCAGTGAATTAAAAGAGGTTAACCGTATCGCTTATTCTGTAGGTGACAAAGCAAAAGTAAATTGCTATGGTTGCGACGATGTTCGCGAAGGTGTTGCAGTTCTTCACAGCGAAGGTGTTGATGTTTCTATCACCGGAAATTCAACAAACCCAACGCGTTTCCAGCATCCGGTTGCCGGTACTTACAAAAAAGAGTGCATCGAACAGGGAAAGAAATATTTCTCGGTTGCATCGGGTGGCGGAACAGGCCGTACTTTGCATCCCGATAATATGGCTGCCGGTCCTGCCTCTTATGGTATGACAGACACGATGGGACGTATGCACTCCGATGCACAGTTTGCCGGCTCATCTTCAGTCCCTGCTCATGTCGAGATGATGGGATTGATCGGAATGGGTAACAACCCGATGGTTGGCGCTACTGTAGCTGTTGCAGTTGCGGTTTCGCAGGCATAATTCTTTAAAAGAATATTTAACAAAAAGGCACAAAGACACGGAGAAATCCGGTGGCTTTGTGCCTTTGTTATTTGCTGCCATAATGTCGCCGCGATGCGGCTTTGGTGGTGCAAATTGAAATGTGTTCTACCATACTATCGCAGCTACGCCGCTTTTGGTTTTTACTTTTCACATTTTGCTACCATAATGTTGCTGCGATGCGGCTTTGGTGGTGCAAATTGAATTACATTCTACCATACTTCCGCAGCTACGCAGCTTTTCGGTTATCTCTTTCGCAACTTGCTACTGTCGCCGCGATGCGGCTTTGGTGGTTCAAATTGAAATGTATTCTACCATATTTTCGCAGCTACGCCGCTTTTGGTTTTTACTTTTCACACTTTGCTACCATAATGTCCCCGCGATGCGGGTTTGGATTTTTAACATGATATTTTGCTATCCAATTTTCACAACCACGATGCTCAAAAAGCCGTGTTAGCGGTGATATTATGGTAGAATAAAACAAAAACGTAATGATTTCTCAAGCCGCATAGCGGCGAGAGTATGGTAGTAAATCGCATCGATGATGAGATCAAAGCAGCGTAGCTGCGACATGATGGTAGAAATGTATAGGATTATTCGTAAAATTCAAAAATATACCGTTCATCGTATTCTATTTCAAACTTCTTCAGCATCTCCAAATATTCTTCCTTGAATGATTTTGATCCATGATGCTTTTCCTGATTCATAATATACTGAATCACATCATTTCGCTGGCTTCTGGAATAAGTGAAGCCGCCATAACCACGTTGCCATTCGAATTTCCCTTGAACAAACCGATTTTCATTGATCCATTTCGAGGAATTTGCCTTGACCTTTTCCATAATATCAGACAATGAAGATATTGGGTTCATTTCAAAAAAAACATGAACATGATCTTTGTGTCCATTAACTGCCAAAGGAAATTGACCAAGGCCTTTTAGAATTCCAGATATGTATTTAAATAATTCTTTTCTGAAATTTAATGAAAGAATGTTATTGCGTCCTTTTACTGCAAAAACTGTCTGTACATTTAATTGAGTATAAGTGTTTGCCATAATGAGTTTTTTTCAAATTTATGAAAATTTGGACATTCTTTCAATCAAACTTAGTTTTTATTCCTGCTCATGTCGAGATGATGGGATTGATCGGAATGGGTAATAACCCGATGGTTGGCGCTATGGTAGCTGTTGCAGTTGCCATTTCACAGGCATAATTCTTTAAAAGAATATTTAACACAAAGGCACAAAGACACGGAGAAATCCGGTGGCTTTGTGCCTTTTTTATTTGCTACCAGACTGTCGCTGCGATGCGGCTTTGGTGGTGCAAATTGAATTACATTCTACCATACTTCCGCAGCTACGCCACTTTTCGGTTATCTCTTTCGCAACTTGCTACCAGACTGTCGCCGCGATGCGGCTTTGGTGGTACAAATTGAATTACATTCTACCATACTTCCGCAGCTACGCAGCTTTTCGGTTATCTCTTTCGCAACTTGCTACCAGACTGTCGCCGCGATGCGGTTTTGGTGGTACAAATTTAAATGTGTTCTACCATACTTCCGCAGCTACTCCGCTTTTCGGTTATCTCTTTCGCAACTTGCTACCAGACTGTCGCCGCGATGCGGCTTTGGTGGTTCAAATTGAAATGTATTCTACCATATTTTCGCAGCTACGCCGC
>JAAFHB010000159.1 GCA_010906965.1 Mariniphaga sp.
AGCTTCCGTTCACACTTTGAGATCCTTTCAATTGCTGCTTCTTGCGCCTGCTTTGTACAGCCCAATTTACTTCGCATAAATTGAGTAACTGAAAGCAAATTGAATAGAGGTGAATGGTTTTTTGTTCGAGTTCAGGTGGCGGTAGTGCAACTTCAGCGTTAATCCAGGGGATGTACGCAATCAGCTCTTTTTCGTTGTTTGATTCAAGTAATTCGGCAAAACAGTCGAGTAAAAAATGGAGATCGGAATATGGTTTTCCAACTATCTGTATGTTTTCACTAAGGATAGGGTGCATCATTGTTTTTTATTGGATAACGCATATCTCTGTCATATTGTTGATGGTCTTTCTTTCACGATTTGGCTGAAATAAATTTATCTTTGCGCCGACCATGGTAAAGGGTAAATGAAAACTATTCCAAACGATCAGGATAATCAGATAATTGAGCAATTAAGAGCGGGTTCCAAAGAGGCTTTCCGCTCTTTGTTCGATGCCTTTGGTCCTAAAATTCATGCTTTTGCGCTGTCCTATTTGAAAAACAATGCGGATGCCGAAGAATTGCTCCAGGAGGTATTCTTAAAACTTTGGGAAGTACGTGCCAGTCTTGATATTTCGAAGAATATTAAATCACTCCTTTTTAAGATCTGTATTAACTTAATCTATGATTTTATCAGGCGGAAGAACATTGAAAAAGCATATCTTGACTATTCCGTTAACAATCAGTTATATAGTGAAAATACCTGGAATGAGGTTATTTATAACGACATGCTTAACACCGTGAACCTTCTTGTTGCCAAAATGCCCGAACAGCGTCAACGCATCTTCCGTTTATGTAAAGAAGAAGGATTGTCGAACGATGAAATTGCAAAACAACTCAATCTTTCGCGGCGAACAATTGAAAATCAACTTTATCGTGCTGTTTCTTTTCTTAAGGAGAAACTTTTGACTGGTTCCCTTCCTGTATTTTTGTTCTTTTTCTTCCATTGTAAATAGCGATACCAAATAAAATATTTATTGAGTGAGTATATTGGTTGGGTTATTCGTATTACTACCAAAGCTTATAAAAAATGGACCAACGCATACCAAATATAATCAGTGAAGGAAAACCAGCCAATGCTACGGAGAGTCAAAACAAGGAATTTCTTTCCTTGTTTCATCAGTCGGACATCGAATTTGAATTAAAAAATCACCTGCTGGAAGATTTAAATCAGACGGAAGCAAACCTCACCAACAAACAATATTTTGATGCACTGTTTGAAAAAATCTGGCAAAAGCGAAGGATTGAATTATCAGACGCCAAATCTAAAACTCATTTATTACTGCGTTTCGCTCAATTAGCAGCAATACTGGTAGTTGGCCTATTTATTGGCTATTTTCTGAATTCGGAGAAAAAAGCTGCGATACCAGTTTATTACACTTCCCTAGCTCCTAAAGGTTCAATTTCCGAAATGTACCTTCCGGACGGAACGCACATTTATTTGAATTCAGGATCTGAAATAAAATATACCATCGATGGTTTAGAAGGTCGACGTGAGATTTTTTTAACTGGCGAAGCGTGGTTTCAGGTTGCAAAGATGATAGAAAAGCCATTTTTGGTACACACTCCTTTTTACGATGTTCAGGTGACTGGCACCACTTTTAATGTTAAGGCATACACTACAGATAAAGAGGTTATTACAACACTCGAAGAAGGAAGTGTGCATGTGCAATCATCAAAAAATCTGAAACTTGCGGATGAAACCGTCTTAAAGCCGGGAGAACAACTGGTTTACAACAAAGAATTGAAAAATGTTCAGATCCAGGAAGTAAATACCAAATGGTTTACTTCGTGGAAGGATAATAAATTGGTGTTTATTAACATGAGCTTTAAAGATTTACGCATTTTATTGGAACGAAAATATGGTGTTGAGATTGAAATTGCCGATCAAAGCATTATCGACTATCACTACGATGGAACCATTAAAAATGAAACGATTATTGAAGTTCTGGAAATCCTAAAGCAAACATTGCCAATACAATATCATATTGATGGTCAGAAAATTATAATTCAAAAAAAGGAAGGAGGACGCAGGAGTTCATAAGTAGATCTATAAAAAACAAATAAGCCGGAGATGCTGTAACATCAAACCGGCTCAATGCAATTAATAAATCGGTGCTGTCACACCAAAAAAATGTTATTAATCAAACACGTACAAATTTATGAAAAAAAAACCAATTGCTTCTGCTCTGCATAAGAGAGCAGGGCATAAGCTAATTTTAAAAATGAAGCTAACATTTATTGTTTTGATGGGTTGTCTGATGCAGGTTTCGGCTACAGTATATTCGCAGACAACCAAATTCTCGTTTAATGTTCATTCCAAACAAGTAGTCGATCTTCTGAAAGAAATTGAAGGTAAAAGTGATTTCCGGTTTTTTTATCAGCGCGAACAGGTTGATGTTACACGGAAGGTTGATTTGAAGGTGACCGACGGAAGTGTGGAAGCCATTCTTGATGAAGTATTCAAAAATCAGGATGTTTCGTATAAAGTAATGCCTGATAACTTAATCATTATTACTCCTGTTAAGATAGAAACTATTGCACCGGGAAGTCAGCAACAGAAATCGGTTAAAGGTAAAGTAATCGACCAGACCGGGGCGTCAGTCCCCGGAGCATCTGTTATTGTAAAAGGAACTACAACAGGCGTAATCACCGATACATATGGAGTTTATAACCTTTCCAATATACCCGAGAATGCGACATTGCAGTTTTCGTTTGTAGGTATGAAGATGCAGGAGATTGCTGTTGGAGGTAAAACCACAATAAATGTCACACTTGATGACGAAACCATCGGCATAGAGGAAGTTGTAGCTGTCGGTTATGGTGTTCAAAAGAAACGGGATATCTCGACTGCGATCTCTTCGGTTTCAGCCGAATCTTTGAAAGACCAACCTGTTTCTAACTTTGCACAGGCAATCACCGGAAAAATGGCAGGTGTTCGTATCTCGAATTCCAATGCAGCTCCAGGTGGAGGTACCAATATTGTAATCCGTGGTGTAAGCTCTATCAATGCAAGCAATAGTCCGCTAATTGTAATTGATGGCTTCCCGATGAAAGATGGTTTCAATAAAAATGAAAATCCACTAAACTCAATCAATCCAGCAGATATTGAATCGATTGAAGTTTTAAAGGATGCATCATCAAGTGCGATCTACGGAACTCAGGCAGCAAACGGTGTTATTTTGATAACAACAAAAAAAGGAAAAACGGGTAAGCCTTCTATAAGCGTAAATGTGAGTACCGGAATGCAGCAAATGATTAATAAGATTGATGTATTGAACAGGGAAGACTTCTTGAAATATATGGACGATTCCCGTGCTAATGCCTATATTATTGAGGACCCGAATTTTGGCACCAATAACCCCAACGCACCATTATGGCAGTGGACCGACCCCGATGCCTTGAGAATTTCGAATTGGGCCAAATATTCACAACATGCCTCTGCAATGGCGCAGCCAGGTTCAAAACATGCTCGGTGGATTACTGTCTCCGACGCAACCAAAGCCATGCCTTACGACACCAACTGGCAGGATGTAATAACCCGCATTGGGAAAGTAAACGATATTCAGCTATCTGCTTCAGGTGGAACTGAAAA
Organism: Mariniphaga sp.; assembly: GCA_010906965.1. Taxonomy (GTDB): domain Bacteria; phylum Bacteroidota; class Bacteroidia; order Bacteroidales; family Prolixibacteraceae; genus JAAFHB01. The sequence goes on from JAAFHB010000159.1 coordinate 3,631, forward strand.
TGTTTCGTATATGATATCAGGCGGCTATTTCGATCAGGAAGGGATCGTTCCAACTTCGGGTTACAACCGCTTTTCATTTCGTGCCAATGTTGACCTCAAAATCAATGACTTTGTAAAAGTGGGTTTACTACTTGCACCATCGATCGAAAACTTAAGTGTTTTATCGAATACCGAGGGTGGTGGAAATTCGAATCCTTTCTACAACTCTATTGCAATGCCTCCTATCTTTAATCCTCTCAATGACAAAGGTGAACCACAATACTGGGGAGCAGTGCTCGACGACCCGTGGGATTGGAACTTCAGTTCTTTTGTAAATCCGTTGCATCAGTTTAAGAAACAGGATGAACGTAGAACTGCCAAAAGCCTTTCGACGCTGTACACCGAAATAAACATTCTTAAGGATCTTAAATTCAGATCAGAGTTTCATACTGAATTCAGGTATTGGGAACGGAATTTCTTTTTACCTAATTCGGTTCCAACTGCCTCGCAGACATTCTCACGCTCACAGGGTGTCAACGAGACCAGCACGCGTTTGTATTGGAATTCACAAAACTTCCTGACTTACCAGAAAAAATTTGGAAAACATTCGATAACAGCCATGGCCGGATATTCTGTCGAGGAATCAACCTACAGAAGTAATTATATCAACAAATATGATTATCCAACAGATCTTATTTCCACCTTAAATCAGGCTACAACAATACTGAATGCACAGAATGATGCACGGTCAAACCGTTCAGGCGAAACAATGATCGGAAGTTTTGGTCGTGCCATGTACAATTATGCGGGCAAATATTACTTTACAGGTAGTGTGCGTCGAGATGGTTCTTCGAGGTTTGGTCAGGATAACAAATGGGGTACTTTCCCTTCAGTATCGTTGGCATGGCGCGTTTCTGATGAGACATTCTTTGCACCATTTAAAAAATACGTTAGTGATATGAAAATACGCGGAGGATGGGGTGTTATTGGTAATGCTGGTATTGCTAACTATATGGCATTAAGTACACTGAATTCAACTTCGTATGTTTTGGGACAGAACTCCACCGTTTCGGCCGGTTATGTAGATGGCAAAGTGGCGAACTCAAAACTTGGCTGGGAGACAACTACTGATTATAGTGTGGGTGCTGATCTTCAATTACTGGATAGCAGAGTTACGTTTACGATGGATTATTTTTACCGGAAAACGACCGATATGTTATTTAATATGCCGTTGCCAACCATCACTGGATTTGGATCATATATGGCTAACATCGGTTCCATGCGTAATCGTGGATTTGAATATTCTGTCAACTCCCGAAACCTGACTGGTCCCTTTAAATGGACAACAGACTTAAACCTTTCGTACTATCGTAACCGCGTTCTTGATATTGGAAAAGATAAGCGTCCTTTGATTATTGACAACTGCTACACGACTGAAGGAAAACCATTGGCAGGTTTATATGGGATGGTAAACTTAGGAGCCTATAATAACTGGGAAGATGTGAAAACTTCTCCTATTTTCAATGCAAGTAACCCATTATGGAAAAACCGTTCAAACCCTGGGATGCCTAAAATTGCCGACGTAAACGGTGATGGTATTCTGGATGCAAGTGATAACTCAATAATTGGCTCATCAATACCAGATTTTGTTTGGGGAATGACCAACTCATTCGAATACAAAGGTTTTGATTTATCTGTTCAGGTAAATGGCGTTCAGGGTGGTGATATTAATATGCTGGAATATACGGGCGTTTTTGGACGCGGTGCCGGAACAATGAATACGACCACCGAATACTACCAGAATTACTGGCGTCCTGACCGTACAGATGCAAAATATCCTGCCCCTACACGTAAAAACTACGAAGGAACTGATCTGTCGGGCACGCTGATTTACAAAGGAACTTACGTGAATATCCAAAATATATCATTTGGATATACCTTGCCAAAACAGTTGGCAAAAAGAGCCAGTTTTTCAAATATAAGGATTTACACCACCATTCAGAATGCGCTGTTTATCACAAAATTTCCCGGGTTTAATCCTGAAACAAATTATAAAGGTGACCAGACGACTTCGCAAGGAATTGATCGTGGGGCGTATCCATTGGCAAGAACGATTTCCTTTGGCATAAACATTTCAATGTAACCTGAAAAACAAATGACATATATGAAAAATTTATTTTCACTCATTATACTGATCGTGCTCATGTTCGGGTGCTCAGCCGATTTTCTGAACAAACAACCAGAAGATGCTTTATCCACCGGAGCTTATTATAACAACCCGGCTGAAATCAAAACAGGACTGGTTGCCTGCTACAAAAATCTTCAAAATATTTACAACCAAAGCGATATGCCGCTTATCACTGAATTGATGTCGGATGATAGTAAAGACTTTACCTGGAGCAGTGTTTGGCATCTTTTCCAAAAAACGAATTCCAACTCACAAGGCAATATCTGGAACAATTGCTATAAAATGATTGTGAACAGCAATAATATCATTGCAATTATTGATGCGTACAAAGCAAAAGATGCCACAGAAGAAGCGGTTTTAAAAGTTTATCGTGGTGAAGCAACTTTCCTTAGGGCTTTGGGCTATTTCAACCTGGTAAGGATCTATGGAGATGTACCCAAAGTTGTTGCGCCTTTTGCTGATTCGAATAATGCATTCGGAATTGGCCGGGCATCAGTAAGTGATATTTACACTTCGGTAATTATTCCTGATCTGGAATTTGCTTTTGCGAATTGCCTTAAGAAAGGCGATTCCGCACTGAAAAATGAAGAAGCCAGAGCAACCAGTGGCGCTGCCTTGACCTTGCTTGGGAAAGCGTATCTGACGATTAACAATCCTGCAAAGGCAGTTGAAACGCTAAAAAAACTGATTGTAGATAAAGCCGCTGGAACATATTCATTACTTGCTGATTACAAAAGTATTTTCCAACCCAACAACAAGTTTAATGCAGAATCAATTTTTGAAGTAAACTTCAATGTTGCTGCCGGACAACCAAGTTACTGGTTTAAATGGATGGGTGTTGATATCGGCAAAAGGCTGTCTGCACCATCGAGCAACCAGTTGTTGGTGGAACATAACCTGATGCGCGATTTTGTAAACAGCAACGAATTAACACGTTACACTGCAAGTATCGACTCTGGAAAATGTCCAGGCGACACACCTCCCATTCAGGCATGGGCCTCTAAACTGTGCCCTACGGCTGCGACTGTTAAGAACTACGTAAATACAGGAACTGATTATAACTACATGGTAACGCGTTATGCCGATGCACTCCTGATGTATTCAGAAGCCTTACTTGCCATAGGAAAGAAAACCGAAGCATTAATTTACTTCAATCAGGTAAGAGCAAGGGTTAGGCCAACAGCATTAATCACGGAAAATGAACTTACAATTGATCAAATACTTCACGAACGACGAATGGAACTTTCGTTTGAAGGACATCGATATTTTGACCTTGTCAGAACAGGAAAAGCTGTTTCTGTAATCACCAAAGCCTTGATGACTAAAGTAGATTATGATGACAAGATTTACATTACCGGACCAATTGCAGAGTATCAGCTCATATTGCCAATTCCTGTTGGTGAAATCGAAAAAGACCCGACATTAACGCAAAATACAGGGTATTAATCAGTTAAATTAGAAAAGATGAAAAAGATAATATATTTCATAGCGTTGGGAATGTTGGCTTCCCTTTCACTTGTTTCCTGTTTGAAAGAAGATAGTGTTGATGCGCCAACAGTTAACGAGGTGAAAATGTATATGACCGATAAAAGCGGTAAAGACTCGCTGATTACACAACCGACAAAAGGGAAACCCATGCGATTCGTCGTGATCACAGAGGCTGATATTTGTTCTGTTTGGCCTGGTGGCGATCGGCAAATCATCAAAAAGAAGATTAGTCTGGATGGCGGAGTTACATTTGCTGATTCAATTGATATGTTCAATCATCCGGTTTTAAAGGTGAGCGATTTGTATCTTGACTATGGATTGGTAGGCTCCAAAGGATTAAAAACCGCACAAAATGCCGAAGGTTGGTATTGTACCTATACCTATAAAACAGCAGGTACCTTCGATCTTTCGATCGTTGTGACCAATCATGGTTATAACAGCCCGGATTACAATCAGGTCGTTGTTCCAGGTGGAAAGATTACTGTAAAATAGACAGTCCGATAAGCTGTTATATATTAAAAACTAGTTTCTTGAAAGAGAAACTGGTTTTTTTTAAATATATTCACATTCTGAAAAGAGATAGTTAGTTAAAATACAGCTAATTCATGAAAAGAAAAATGGTATGCACGTACAAAGCGCATTTTATTGCTTTTGCGCTTCTTTGTTTCTTTATTGCCCAGGCTGCCCTGGCACAAAAGTTTGTTGTTGCCATCCTTCCTGACACCCAATGTGAAGTCAACTATAATCCGGCAATGTTCACAAGCCAGATGAAATGGATTGCTGACAAAAAAGATTCATTGAATATCCCGATCGTATTGCATGTTGGCGATTTGGTAGATTTTAACAGCACCGACCAGTATGACAGGGCAAGCGAGGGGTTTAAAATCTTAGATAACGTTCGTGTTCCATATGCTATTACACTGGGAAATCACGATACAGGAGCTGTTGGAGAACACAGCGGAAGTGCAGCACTGGGAAATGTGAATGCTAATCTGCGGAATACAGATCGGTTCAATACCTATTTTCCGGTAAAACGATTTACCGCGCAAAAAGGGAGGTTTGAAAAGAATAAAAGCGATAATGCATTCTATACCTTTAAAGCTGGTGGCCTGAATTGGCTCGTGTTGACGCTCGAGTTTTGTTCCCGGCAAGCGCCTGTTGAATGGGCTAGTCAAATCATCACAAAACATCCTAAGCACAATGTAATTGTTTTGACCCATTACCATCTTAATGCAAAGGGAATTATTGGTCAGGACAATGCCGGATATGGCGACTTAAGCCCTCAGAAAGTTTACGATCAGTTGATTAAACAATCTGCAAATGTGCGTATTGTTTTAAGCGGGCATACAGGATCATCTGTGCATCGCGATGATATTGGTTTGAAAGGCAATCATATCTATCAAATATTACAGGATTACCAGGGAGAAGATAATGGGGGCGGATTCATCAGGTTACTTGAAATCGACCCCGGTTCAAAGACAATGTCTGCGAAAATGTATTCACCTTTTTATAATCGTACAAAAACCGATTCATCTCAATTTTCGTTTACAGGTGTTGATTTTGTAGGTCAAAAAGTTAAGAATTAAAAGTAAAAAAATGAAAAATTGCATCGTATTAATGATGATTATTCTTGTCGGTTCTTCCCTGATCGCTCAGGATGCGAAACCGTACTGGAATTCAAATATCCAGCTCAACTCGTTTCGTTTGCCCCCGGCGCCTGCTGGAACAAAAATAAAGTTTACCGATCTTGACAAAGATGGTGATCCGGATGTCCTCGAAACAATGACCATCAACAACATGCCGGTCAGGTGGATTGACGATGATGACGACATGAAAATTACAGATACCGAAGGCGATACCGACAGCGATTGTCTGATGATTGACCGCGATAAAGATGGCAAATTCGGAAGTTACAATGATCTCGTCATCGACTGGAACGACACAAACAAGGATGGAAAAGCCGATATGCAGGTAGTGGTAGATTACGTGGCCATGGAAGTTAAGAGCGCCTGGGGTCCGGGCCACTATATGTGGGTTTTGGATACCGACCTGGATAATATTTTCAATTATATCGACTGGAATACATTTCAACTTCGCTGCTGGATACACAACGGCCAGTCCGATTTCTCCGAGGATTATCACGGGAAAAGCCTATTCCTGAAAATGCACACTACGACCGAAAAAATGAATGATGTAAGGCTTAACTGGGAAAATCCATTTCTGTTTTACGATACAGATAAGGACGGTTTGACAGAAATGGCCATTCGGTTGTGCGATTCACCTGCTTTCGTGAATGATAAAACCCTTGCGAATATACCCGAAAACACAAAGTTAACCGGTAACATCGACTGGGCTTCACTTTCGTTCGACCTCGATAATGATAACGCTGTTCAGAATGAGTTCGATCTCGATATGACGATCCATTTCCGCGGTGGTGGTTTTAACTATATGGATCAGGTCCATAAATTCAATAACATGCGCGGCCTGCCGGCAACCGACACAATGTTTATGGATCCACGCTGGAGACAGTTAAGTGAATTGATTTATCCCGATCATGAGTCAGCCTGGGACCTGGTTTTCAACCGTGGCAAATTTAAATCGGTATATTTTACCTTCGACGAAGACGATGACTGCGCCCGGTGGGAACGGGTTGAGTTATACGAGCCAAACAACTTGTTTAAAATTGGCGCCCGCAAAGGAGGAATCGACAACAATGCGCAGGCCGATGCTGCCGGTGACCGTGGCGAATGGGACATGGATAATTCGGGGAAGGGAAATCTGTATGTTAGCAAATTCGACGGTCGTATTCACTTGTTTGGCGCTGAATGGGGTGCCTGGCGTATCGATCAGAATGCATTCTCTTTTCAGGGAATGGGCGGATTATATGATGGTTACGGTCCGGGTCGCTCGCAGGTTGAACCTAAATTATTCTCAACACTGAAATACACAGATACCGATAAAAACGGATTTCTGGATGAAATTTCCTACGATTTGGATGGTGATACCATTTTTGAGCATACCGTATCGCTGAAGAAATTAGGAATTGATGATAAGGCTGAGGTAATTAATACTGCGGACATGAAATACGAAGATTTGGTTGCACTTAACACAGCTGTTTCCGAAAAAATGTGGAAGAATGCAGAAGAAGCATCCGCAGTAGCCGAGGCAGCAGGCATCAATCTGAGTTGGTACAGCCTGATGCGTAGTCCGAAATCGATTCAGCAGAAATACAACTACGGCTACTGGTTGCAGTTTTATCTTTACCGCGATTTAATGGAACTTGCTGTTCGAATGAATAATGTAGATTACCTCGATCAGCTTGATAAAGGCTATTTCGGCGGAAACTGGAAAAGTATTGGTAAGCTAAAGTAAAGGAATACATCAAAAAAAACGACCCTAAATTCGCAATCTATGGTGAATTTAGGGTCGTTATTCATAGAAAAGGCTGCCTCCTAAAATGAGACAGCCTTTCTGATTAAAAAACTTGCAATTAATTATTGGCCTCGGTAGGTTTCAATAACGGATTTGTGTTCAATGCTTTATTTGGAATTGGGAAGAACTTTTTATTGGCTGGTGTTGCCTGTTTATCCCACCATGTTCCTTCGGTAAATTTACCAAAACGGATCAGATCTGTGCGACGGCGACGTTCGCCTAAAAACTCGCGACCCCATTCGTTAAGCAATTCCTGCTCGGTAATCTGATCGGCTGTATAAGCAACAGACGCCCAATCTTCGGGAGCAAAATTACGTACACGAACTGAGTTCAGTAGAGTGGCGGCAGTTGCTTTATCACCCAAACGGAATTTACATTCAGCCAGTGAGTAAACAATCTCTGATAAGCGCATCTCGGCACCGTCTGGTTCCATTTCGTTCACATCGTTATCGGGAAATACCGGGTATTTCATCCAACGTACACCTGAGTTCTCTTCTCCGGTTATCACATGAGAACCTTCAAGCCATCTGCCGGCTGGTTTTTCAGAGAAACGACCAACCTGGTCGACAAAGACAAGTGGCTTGTTATTGTATTCCTCAGAGCCTAAAATAGGTTCTGTTGTTCCTCTTTTGTATTGAGGACCATAAAAGAACATCCCTTCGTATTTACCGTTGCCTAAATAGTTAAAGGGCTTTTTGCGCAGATCCTTATCGTTGAACTTTCCAAAAGGTTTGCCTAATTCTGAGGTATATGGTTTCCCATCAAGATCGAGTGAAGGTTGAAGACCAATTCCGTTCCATTCGCCCCATTGCGTAAAACCAGTGGCCTGATCACTGTTGTAGTGAAAGAAAGGGGCATAAAAGAAATAGCCATCTAACTGATTCTTGGCGTGAGGGAAATACCAGATTGCTTCGGGCGATTTGTCATTCTGTGCGTTAAACGGACCATACCATGTAGGATCGATAGAATAGGTTCCGTATTTACCATCCAGTAAATCCTGACAAACCTGGGCGCATTCGGTCCATTTAGTTGCACCAATGTATGCCTTTGAGTTG